>JAJTBM010000351.1 GCA_021286885.1 Rhodocyclales bacterium | reverse complement strand
CCAAGGTCGGGCCCGGGCGGTGGTGTTGCCGGCCGATACTGCCCAGGTGGCGGCGGTGGTCGCCGCCTGTGCCCGAGCGGCCTGCCCCATGGTGCCCCAGGGGGGCAACACCGGCCTGTGTGGCGGGGCTACGCCTTTGATGGATGGGCGGGCGGTGGTCATCAACCTCTCGCGCCTGCGTCGCATCCGGCGGGTGGATCCGGCCAATAACGCCATCGTGGCCGAGGCGGGGGTCAAACTGGCCGAATTGCAGGCGGCGGCAGGCGAGGCCGAGCGCTTCTTTCCCCTGTCCTTGGCAAGCGAGGGCTCCTGCGAGGTGGGCGGCGTGATCTCCACCAACGCCGGGGGCGTGCAGGTGCTGCGCTATGGCAACACCCGGGAGCTGGTGCTGGGGCTGGAAGTGGTGATGCCCGACGGCCAGATCTGGGAAGGCTTGCGAGCCCTGCGCAAGGACAACACCGGCTACGATCTCAAGCAGCTGTTCATCGGCGCCGAGGGTACCCTGGGCATCGTCACGGCGGCCAGTCTCAAGCTGTTTCCCAAGCCTCGTAGCCGCGCCACGGCCTGGCTGGCGGTGACGAGTCCGGTGGCGGCGGTGGCGCTGCTGGCCCGGCTGCGGGATCTGGCCGGTGATCGGGTGACGGCCTTCGAGCTGGTGAGTCGTGCGTCCCTGGGGCTGGTGCTCCAGCATATCCCCGACACCCGCGACCCGCTGGCCGAGCCTCATCCCTGGTATGTCTTGCTGGAGCTCTCCGACGCCCAGGCCCAGACAGCTCTGGATGGGCTGCTTGAAGAAACCCTGGAACGGGCCCTGGAGGCGGGCTGGGTGCTGGATGCCTGCCTCGCCCGCTCTGAAGCCCAGGCGGCAGCCCTGTGGGCGCTGCGGGAGAACATCTCCGAAGCCCAGAAACGGGAGGGGATCAGCATCAAGCACGACATCTCCCTGCCGGTGAGCGGTGTGCCCGCGTTTCTGGAGGCCGCCGAAGCGGCGCTGGCAGCGGCTTATCCGGGGGTGCGCATCGTGGCCTTCGGCCATCTGGGGGACGGGAATCTGCATTACAACCTCTCCAAGCCGGCGCGGGAGGAGAACGGCGACTTCATCGCCCGCACCCCGGAGGTGAACCGCATCGTCCATGATCTGGTGCATGCCGGGCAGGGCTCCATCTCGGCAGAACACGGCATCGGCCAGCTCAAGCGGGATCTGTTGCCCCTCTACAAGTCGGCCTTGGAACTGGGGCTGATGCGCACCATCAAACACAGCCTGGACCCCTTGGGTTTGATGAATCCGGGCAAGGTAGTCCCTGCCGTTTGAGGGCCATGTAGGGTGTTTAGAGATGTTTTTTGAAAAAGGGGTTTACACATCAAAAAACGATCTCTATAATGCGGGTCTTCGTTGCAGGGGGTATAGCTCAGCTGGGAGAGCGCTTGCATGGCATGCAAGAGGTCAGCGGTTCGATCCCGCTTACCTCCACCAACAACCGGGTCCCCATCGTCTAGAGGCCTAGGACACCGCCCTTTCACGGCGATAACCGGGGTTCGAATCCCCGTGGGGACGCCACCTACAAGGTCTGGCATCGTTCAGACAAGTCTTGATCGAGACCCGATCAGGATGGCAGTTTAGCGCGGAGTGGTAGTTCAGTCGGTTAGAATACCGGCCTGTCACGCCGGGGGTCGCGGGTTCGAGTCCCGTCCACTCCGCCACCCATAAAAAGAGGAGCCTTCGGGCTCCTCTTTTTTTGCGCCCTGATTTCGTCCAGAGCTTTTGATTTTCTCAGTTTGCGCTTGTTAAACTCTTCGGCGGGCCTGCTCAGGTAGAATCCTGTAACAGCTTATTGAAAGTTTGCGCAAAGTGTTCCACAACATCCTAACTGTGTGTACCGGCAATATTTGCCGGAGTCCTGTTGCCGAGTACCTACTGCGCTACGAGTTGAGTGAGGCGGGTAAAAAGGCCGAAGTGAAATCTGCTGGTATTGGTGCACTGGTTGGTCACCCCGCAGATGAGACCGCATTGGCTTTGATGGTCGAGAAGGCTGTTTCCATGGAGGCGCATCGAGCCCAGCAAATTAATACCAGCTTAACGCGCTGGGCTGATCTCATTTTGGTGATGGAGAAGCACCACCTAGAGTATGTGCTTTCCCTGGATCCTACGGTGCGTGGCAAGATTTTTCTGCTCGGTCATTGGAGTAACAAACAGGTACCCGACCCTTATCGGCGTGGAAAGGTGGCGCATCAGGCCGCATACGAAATGATCCATCATGAAGTTAAACATTGGATTCGTAGAGTTTGATGGTTTTTGATTTTCACCAAGCCTTTGATGAATAAATAGTTTTTTGGGTAAAAATAAATGTCTGGCGTGACATTTATGCTCTGTGCAGAGAATCCCTGGCTGTTAAAATGCCTGCAAATACATCGGCATCGCCTTGGTGTTGGAGTGGTGCGGTGTATCTGTGAATGTTTGTCTGGCAGATCAAACTAGGGAGTTGCGAGTTGGCTAAAGGAATGATTCTGGCCGCAGGCCAGGGAACCCGCGTAAGACCGCTGACCAAGAATGTGCCCAAGCCCATGGTGCCCATCCTTGGCAAGCCGGTGCTGGAGTATCTGATCGAACATCTCGCTCGCTACGGCATACGCGAGATCATGATCAACGTGGCCTATAACCATACCAAGATTGAAAATTACTTTGGTGATGGTCACCGCTGGGGCGTCTCTATCGGTTATTCCTACGAAGGTGTGCGCGATCACGGTGAAATTGTTCCCAAGCCCCTCGGCTCTGCGGGCGGGATGCGCCGGATTCAGGATTTCAGTGGTTTCTTTGATGACACCACCTTGGTGATCTGCGGTGATGCAATCGTCGATCTGGATATTGGCGCGGCTCTGCATGAGCACCGCTCCAAGGGGGCGGTAGCCAGTGTTGTTACCCTGGACGTTCCCCGTGAGCAGGTTCAGAACTACGGCGTCGTGGTGACTGATCAAAACGGCAAGGTGCGTTCCTTCCAGGAAAAGCCCAAGCCTGAAGAAGCCAAGTCCACTCTGGCCAGTACTGGCATCTATATTTTTGAGCCTCAGGTGCTCGACCTCGTTCCCCCGGGCAAGGCCTTCGACATCGGCAGCGAGCTGTTTCCGATGCTGGTGGAGCAAGAGCTCCCCTTCTATGCCCAGAAGCGCTTCTTCAACTGGATCGACATTGGTCGTCTGAGCGACTACTGGACTGTGCTGCAACGGGTGCTGAGCGGCGAAGTTGCTCAGATGGACATGCCCGGCAAGGAAATCCGCCCGGGGGTCTGGGTTGGGCCGAACACCTCCATTGCCTGGGATAGCGTGCAGATCGTTGGCCCTGTGTATATCGGCTCCAGCGTGCGCATTGATCCGGGTGCTTCCATTATCGGCCCCACCTGGATTGGTCATGGCAGCCATATCAAGTCGCGCGCCCGGGTCGAGAAGAGCATCATCTTTGAATATACTCGGATCAGTGAGGCTCAGCGCTTTAACGAAATGATTGTCTCGCCCCAGTATTGCGTCGAAAAGAATGGTGACGCTTACTACGTTGGTGATGATGATTGCTCCCTGCGCTGGGGGGACTCCAG
>JAJTBM010000350.1 GCA_021286885.1 Rhodocyclales bacterium | reverse complement strand
ACCTTCTTGGCCGGGCAGCCCATGTTGATGTCGATGATCTGGGCGCCGCGGTCGATGTTGTGGCGGGCCGCTTCGGCCATCATGGCCGGGTCGGCCCCGGCGATCTGGACGGAAATGGGCTCGACTTCCCCGTCGTGGTTGGCGCGCCGCTGGGTCTTGGCGCTGCCGTAGAGCAGGGAGTTGGAGGTGACCATTTCGGACACGGCGAACCCGGCGCCGAGCTTCTTGCAAAGCTGGCGGAAAGGGCGATCCGTCACGCCGGCCATGGGCGCGACGAACAGATTGTTTCGCAAGGAGAAACCGGCGAATTGCATTGGGGGGTGAGGCTGGGGGAAAAAGCAGCGCATTCTACCCCAAGGGAACTCGCCCGGGCAGGGGATAAATGCCTGTTTTAGAAATGCTCTCTAGGGGCTCGCCCGGCTTGGGCGGCAGGCTCAGGGGACTTCCGAGTATTGCATTCGGCCCTGGATGCGGCTGGCGTGGGCGGCTAGGCGGGGGCCGTAGGTCTTTTCGTATTTGCGCGGGTTGGGCAGCATCACCGCCAGGTGTGCGGCCTGGGTTGGGTCCAGCCGGGCGGCGCTCTGGTGGTAATAGCGCTGGGCGGCGGCTTCGCAGCCAAACACCCCGTCGCCCCACTCCACCACGTTGAGGTAAACCTCGAGAATGCGGCGCTTGTCCCACAGGGCCTCGATCATCACCGTGATGAGGGCTTCCTGGGCCTTGCGCAGGTAGCTGCGGGCGGGCGATAGAAAGAGATTTTTGGCCAGCTGCTGGCTGATGGTGGAGCCCCCGGCCACGGCCTTGCCCTTTTTCTGGTTTTTTTCGATGGCCTTCTGGATGCCGTCCCAGTCGAAGCCCTCGTGATCCACGAACTTGTCGTCCTCGGCAGCGATTACCGCCCGTTTGAGGTGTACCGAGATGCGTTCGTAGGGCACCCATGTGTAACGCAGGGCCACCGGCGGGCTGCGGGATTCCAGTTCTTCGGCGCGCAGATTCATGAAGCTGGTGCGTGCAGGCGGGTTCCATTTCCACCACAGCACCTGGCCCACGATCCAGCCCTGGTAGCCCAGAAAGGCCAGTACCAGGGCCAGAAGTGCGCGCCTGATCCAGCGCCCGAGGGTACGCACGCGGGGCTCAGCCCTGGAGGGCGGCGCGCAGCTCGGCCAGCACCGGGGCGGTATCGGGGCGCACCCCGCGCCACAGGGCGAAGCTCTCGGCGGCCTGCTCCACCAGCATCCCGAGTCCATCCGAAAGACGGGCGGCGCCCTGGGCCCGGGCGGCCTGCATGAAGGGCGTGTCGCCCTTGCCGTACATCATGTCGTAGGCCAGGGCGCCGGGGGCGTAGAGACCTGCCGGCAGGTCGGGGGCCGCATCCGAGAGGCTGGCGCTGGTAGCATTGATGACCACATCAAACTGCTGGCCGGCCAATTCGGCCAAGCCACCGGCCTGGAGCGTGATGTTGCTGCCCGGCTGTCCGAAGCGCTCGGCCAGGGCGCGCAGGTCGGCGGCCTTGGCGGCGGTGCGGTTGGCGATGAACACGCTGGCCGGGCGGGCGTCCAGCAGGGGCAGCACGGTGCCCCGGGCGGCGCCGCCGGCGCCGAGCAGCAGCACCCGCTTGCTGGCCACCGGGCAGCCCAGGTTGACGGTGATGTCCTGCAAAATGCCGGCCCCGTCGGTGTTGTCGCCCAGCACCTCGTCGCCCGTGAAGGCCAGGGTGTTCACCGCCCCGGCAGCTTCGGCCCGGGCCGTGAGGCGGGTGGCGTAGGCGTAGGCGTCCAGCTTGAAGGGCACCGTCACGTTCATCCCCCGTCCGCCGGCAGCCCGAAACGCATCCACACAGTCCGCAAAACCGCCGATGGGGCCGAGCAGGGCTTCGTAGCTCAAGGCCTGGGCGGTTTGAGCGGCGTAGAGGGCGTGGATGCGGGGGGATTTGCTGTGGGCAATCGGGTTGCCGATGACGGCGTAGCGGTCCAGATGCATGGGCGGGGGGCTCTCGTGTTGCGGGGTCAGTCTTTGATCTTGGCTTCGTCGGCCTTGGTGAAGCTCAGGGTGCGAACGATTTCGATCATGTCGGTATCGCGCCGGATTTCAGCCGGGAAGGGGGGCAGGGGCGAAGCCTGCTGGATGATGCGCATGGCAGCGGCGTCCAGAATCTTGTGGCCTGAGGATTGCACCACCTCCACCTTGACGATGCTGCCATCGGACTTGATGGTGGTGGAGACGATCAGGCTGCCATACACCTTGCCCTTGGCGGCGGCGGGGTAGTTGAGGGTGCCGACCTTCTCCACGTATTGGCGCCAGTGCTCCACATACAGGGCGAAGCGGTTTTCAACGGCCTTGCTGCCGATGAACTGCTTGCGCGGGCGCTGGGCGTATTCCTGGAGTTTTTTGGAGATTTCGGCTTCGGTTTGGGCCACGGCGGCGGCCAGATCCATCTGATCCAGCCCCGGGTTGGGCTTGACCGCCTCGCTCGGGGGGGTGTGGCGCGGGTCCACCTGGGTTCGGTTGGGGCTGGCCTTGAGGGTGTTCACCAACTGGGTCTGGGCGGCTTCGGCCTCCTGCACCCGACGTTTGGCCTCCATCAGGCTGTCGCCGTTCTGGGTCTGTTCCTGGGGCGGCAGGGGGGTGGTGGCGCGCACATCCTCGTCGGTCTGGCCGCCCCCGTCCAGGTTGGATTGGGCGGCCAGTTTGGCTTTGTCGGGCTTTTGGGCGTGGCGGGAATTCACCAGCACCACTTCCAGACCCTTGTCCTTGTGGGTGAAGTGGTCAGGATCGGGCGTGCTGAAATGCACCACCAACAGCACCGCGTGGACCACCAGCGAGAGGCCCAGACCCCATTCCAGCGCATAGCGGGCCGAGGTTCCGATGAAAATCGGCCATTCGTAGGCCTCCCCGGCGCGGGCCGGGGTGGGGGAAGGAAAGCCAAAGGGTCGGAGCATGTCCCGCATGGTGCTTGGTCGGTGTCAGGCGGTGGGGGCCTCGTCTGCCGCAGGGGGTGTGAGCGGGGCCGGGGTTTCCGGAAGGGTGTCTGCCGGGGCCGGGGTGTCGGCTGCTGCTGCGGCTTCCACCTCTGCTTCCATTTCGGCATCCACGGGGAGTTCTTCACCCGCCTGGCTCAGGGTTTCCAGATAGGTGGCGTGTACTTCCACGTCGATCAGGTCGGTGCTGTCGATGGCCAGCTGCACCCGGGTGCCCGGGGGCAGGGTGGGCAGGGAGGGCACCTTGAACACCAGCGGGATCTCTTCGAGGCGTACCAGGCTTTCCCGCAGGATGCGGGCGCTCATGGGCGGGTGGCCCTGCTGGCGCAGCCAGCGCAGGCACCAGTAACGCTCCATGCCACGCTGGAATTCGGCGTAGGCGGCGTAGGTCAGCTCGAAGTCGCGCATGGCGGCCAGCAATTCGGCAGACTTGGGCGGGAAGACGGGGGCCTCTTCCTGCAGCCAGGAAATCAGCTGCCACTGGTTCACCAGATCCACGTAGCGGCGCAGGGGCGAGCTGGACCAGGCGTAGCAATCCACCCCCAGGCCCTCGTGGGGCGCGGCGGCGGTGGTCATGCGCACCTTGCCGCCGGTCTGGGCCCGGTACAGG
>JAJTBM010000349.1 GCA_021286885.1 Rhodocyclales bacterium | reverse complement strand
TGATCGCCCTGTTCGGCACCTTCATGATCATGGTCATCATCCTCGCGGTGCTGGCCCTGATCGTGGTGAAAGCTCTGGCCGAATCCCCCTGGGGCATGTTCACCGTGGCCGCCACCATTCCCATCGCGCTGCTGATGGGGGTGTATAGCCGCTACATCCGCCCGGGCCGGATTGGCGAAATGTCACTGATGGGCTTCGTGCTGCTGATGGCCGCCATTATTTACGGGGGCGACATCGCCGCCAGCGAAACCTGGGGCCCCCTGTTCACCTTTGATGGCAAGCAGCTCACCTGGCTGCTGATCGGCTACGGCTTCGTCGCCTCGGTGCTGCCGGTGTGGCTGCTGCTGGCGCCCCGGGATTACCTCTCCACCTTCCTCAAGATCGGCACCATCGTGGGTCTGGCCATTGGGATTGCGGTGGTGGCGCCCAATCTGCAGATGCCGTCCTTCACCAAGTTCATCGACGGCACCGGCCCGGTCTGGGCGGGCAGCCTGTTCCCCTTCCTGTTCATCACCATCGCCTGCGGTGCGGTGTCCGGCTTCCATGCGCTGATTTCTTCCGGTACCACGCCCAAGCTGCTGGACAACGAGAAGAACGCCCGCTTCATCGGCTACGGCGGGATGCTGATGGAGTCCTTCGTGGCCATCATGGCCCTGGTGGCCGCCTCGGTGATTGAACCGGGCGTGTATTTCGCCATGAACAGCCCCGCCGCCGTCATCGGCAAGACCGCCGAAAGCGCCGCCCTGGCCATCAGCCAATGGGGCTTTGTGGTGACCCCCGAAATGCTGCTCCAGACCGCCCAGGACGTGGGCGAAAAGACCATCATCTCCCGCGCCGGCGGTGCCCCCACCCTGGCCGTGGGCATGGCCCACATTCTCTCCAGCGCCCTGGGCGGTAAGGGGATGATGGCTTTCTGGTACCACTTTGCGATTCTGTTTGAAGCCCTGTTCATCCTGACCGCCGTGGATGCCGGCACCCGGGCCGGGCGCTTCATGCTGCAGGATCTGCTGGGCACCTTCGTGCCCTCCATGCGCAAGCTGGACTCCATCTTCGCCAGCCTGGTGGCCACCGGCCTGTGCGTGGCCGCCTGGGGCTATTTCCTGTATCAGGGCGTGGTCGATCCGCTGGGAGGCATCAACACCCTGTGGCCGCTGTTCGGGATCGCCAACCAGATGCTGGCCGGCGTCGCCCTGACCCTGGCCACGGTGGTGCTGTTCAAGCTCAAGCGCCAGCATTACGCTTGGGTCACTGCGATTCCCACCGTCTGGCTGCTGGCCTGCACCCTCACCGCCGGGTGGCAAAAGATCTTCCACGAAAACCCCAAGATCGGCTTCCTGGCCAACGCCCACAAGTACGAAGCGGGCATCGCCGACGGCAAGGTACTGGCCCCGGCCAAGTCCCTGGAGCAGATGCAGCAGATCGTCACCAACAACTACGTGGATGCGGCCCTCGCCGGCCTGTTCATCCTGCTGGTGCTGAGCATTCTGGCCTACGCCATTCCGGCCTGCTTCAAGGCCCTGGGCAAGCGGGAAGTCACTGCCCAGGAAACCCCCTACACGCCCCTGCCCAACCAGGGCTGAGAAGAAAAAGAAGAAAATCATGTTTTCCGATCTCGCCCGCATGGGCAAGTACCTCGGACAGGCCGCCCGCCTGATGGTGGGCGTGCCCGACTACGACACCTACGTCCAGCACATGCGCCTCACTCACCCCGACCAGCCGGTGATGAGCTACGAGGCCTTCTTCCGGGAACGCCAGGAGGCCCGCTACGGCGGGGGTGACGGGCGCCCCGGACGCTGCTGCTGAACCCAACGGCACCGGCACTTGCAGTGATAAGCTCCCGCACCGGACGTCTGCCCAGGCAGGCGCCCGGTGTTTTTCATTCCCGGCCCCAGGCCGCACCCGATTAGCCAGAACCTTTCGCCCCATGAGCACGCCCCACGCCGACCGCACCCTCTCGCTCCGCAAGCCCCCGATCCGCGCCACCATCCTCACCGGCTTCCTCGGGGCCGGCAAGACCACCCTGCTCAACCGCTACCTGGCCACCCGCCCGAGCCAGAAAGTGGCCGTGCTCGAAAACGAATTCGGCGCAGTCGGCATCGATGGCGGCCTGATCGCCGGCAGCCCGGCGGTGGAAGTGGTGGAACTCACCGACGGCTGCATCTGCTGCAGCGTGCGCGGCGAACTCTCCAAGGCCCTCGAAGACCTGGCCCGGCGCCGGGACGATGGCGAACTGGACTTCGATCAACTGGTGCTCGAAACCACCGGCCTCGCCGACCCGGCCCCCGTCGCCCAGACCTTTTTTGTGGATGAAGTGGTGCGCGAGCGCTACGAGCTGGACGGCATCATCACCGTGGTGGATGCGATTCACGCCGAACAGCAGCTCAACGAACACCGGGTCACCGCCGCCCAGGTGGGCTTTGCCGACCGCATCCTGCTCAGCAAGACCGACGGCCTCGCCCCCGAAGCCCTGGACGCCCTGCGGGCCCGGCTGGCACGCATCAACCTGCGGGTGCCGGTTGCCCCGGTACCCGAAGACGAAGCCACCCTCACCGCCCTGTTCTCGATCAACGCCTTCGTGCTGACCGACGTACTGGAGCAGATCCCGGGCTTCCTGGATCACGCCCGCCCCAGCGGCACCCGGCGCGGCGGCGGCCAGGGCCCAGCCTTCGTGCGCCACGCCGACGACATCAGCTCCATCGTGCTGCACCAACCCGGCGAGGTGGATGTGGAGTTGATGGGCAACTTCGTGCAAGAACTACTGCTCCAGCGCGGCAACGATCTGCTGCGCTACAAGGGCATCCTCGCGGTGCGCGGGCAGGCACGCCGGCTGGTGTTCCAGGGCGTGCACATGGTGAGCGGCTTCGACTATGGCCGTCCCTGGGCGGCAGACGAGGAAAAATCCACCACCATCGTCCTCATCGGCCGCCAACTGGACGAAGAAGCCATCCGCAACGGCTTTGCCCTCGCCTGCCGCTGAACCCAGCCCGCCCGGGGGCTAGAGGGGGCGCCCCAGACGCTTTTCCACTTGGCGGCGCTCCCACTCGGGGCCCAGAAAGCCCCGCCCCACAAACACCCGGGCACCGTGGGATGCCAAACCGATGCCCCAACCCAGCATCACCCACAGCACCCACAGGTGATGGGGCGAGGTCAGCAGGTTGATCACCGCGAGACCGCTCACCACAATCAGGTAACGGATCACGTGCAGGTAAAACTTGCGCAGGCGGGTTACATGCTCAAAGGCCTCCTGCTCGGCCCGGGCGGCGGGGTCTTGCTGGGCAGGCGTGGGCGTACTGGCACCGGGGAACAGCATGCCTGCAGCAGCGGCGCTACCGGCACTACTGGAGGTAGCGGGGGTGGCGGAGGTCATGGGGGTGCTGGACATCTCGGAGGTCTCCGTAAAAGGTTTGAGACTGTCCAGCTCCACCTCGAATACGGCAGCCAAAGACTTGAGCGTCTCCAGACTGGGGGGCTGGCCAGCCTCGATGCGCTGGATGGTGCGCACACTCAAGCCGCTGAACTCAGCCAGTTGCTGCTGGGACCAGCCCCGCTTGAGGCGCAGGTTCTGAATCATCATGAAGGTCGAAAGCTCCTGACCAG
>JAJTBM010000348.1 GCA_021286885.1 Rhodocyclales bacterium | reverse complement strand
GCTCCAAGAAGATTTCGGCCTACGGGGCCCACAACCAGCGCTCCCACGTGACCGTGACCACCCTCACCAACAACCACTTCTGGATCGAAGAACTGGTGCAGCTGGTGGAAGGCCAAGCCTCCTGCGAGCTGTTCGGCCTGCTCAAGCGCCCGGATGAAAAGTATGTGACCGAACGCGCCTACGACAACCCCAAGTTCGTCGAAGACATGGTGCGCGACGTGGCCGGCAGCCTCAACCGGGAAGCCCGGGTGGATGCCTACGTGGTGGAGTCGGAAAACTTCGAATCCATCCACAACCACTCGGCCTACGCCCTGATCGAGCACGACAAGCGCAGCGCCTGAGCCTCCGGCCCCAGGGCCAGAGTGTGATGGCAAAAAACAGGAAAGGGGCTGCCTACGGGCGGCCCCTTTCTTTTTGGGGACGCGCAAGACGGTAGATGCGTGCAGACGCTGGGCACAACACAGCGGCTCAGCGGGGACTCGGAGCGGCGCAGGCGGCGCAGCACTCCAGACAGGAAAATCGGGACGAAAAAAAAGGGTGCGCATAGCGCACCCCCAACCCCAACAGAGAGACTTGAGTAACAGGCACTTCTGCCTGAAAGACGCAGGCTTCAATTCACAATTCGTTGCGTTTGATGCTTGCGCCTTCAACCTGGAACGAAGTATGCCGAAGCTCCGGGGGCTGAGACTTGACTTGGGTCAAAAGCCATTCAGATGCAGGGGGCAATCCCCCTTTATCGCGCTTGCACACCCAGCCTTCATCACCAGCCTTAATCAATTTGGCATGGAGTGATCCTGCGGCTTGCCCCCCGTCCGCTTGGGGTCGTCGTCGTCACTCACCACGCGAAAGCCCGGCCCCTCCAGATCGTCGAACTGGCCGCTGCGCACCGACCACCAGAACAGCACGCCGATCACGAACACGAGCACCACCGACAGGGGGATCAGAAGATAGAGACTTTCCATGGCTAACCTTCAGGAAACGCGCTTGCGCTGGAGGCGCAAGGCATTGAGGACCACCAGCAAAGAACTGGCCGACATGCCGATGCCCGCCATCCAGGGCGTGACCAGCCCCGACATGGCCAGGGGCACGGCGGTGAAATTGTAAGCAAAAGACCACCACAGGTTTTGCCGGATGATGCGCAGGGCCCGGCGCGACAGGGCCAGCCCTTCCACCAGATCATCCAGCCCGTTGCCCAGCAGCACAATGTCGGCCTGATTGCGGGCCAGATCCGTCCCAGCCCCCATGGCCACCGACACCTGGGCCTGGGCGAGCACCGGGGCATCGTTCACCCCGTCCCCCACCATGGCCACCACCTGGCCGGCGGCCTGCAGGCGGCACACGCCCGCGTGCTTGCCTTCGGGCGTCATCGCCCCCTGGGCCGCACCTTCCGGCAAGCCCAGTTGCTGCCCCAGAGCCTGCACCGTGGCCGGGGTGTCGCCACTGAAGATGGACACGCCCAGGCCCTGGGCCTGGAGCGCCGCCAGACTGGCCGGCGCCTCTTCACGCAACCCGTCGCTCAGGCAGAAGCCCGCCAGCCAGCCTTGGGCCGAGGCCAGGGCCACCACGCTATGGCCCGACTGCTGGTCGGCCAGCAGGGCGGCGGGCACCGGGGTGCTGGTGAGTTCGGCCACAAACTCGGGCCGTCCGATGCGATACAGGACGCCTTCAAAACGCCCTTCCACCCCTTGCCCAGTAACGGCTTGCAGACCTTCCAGAGCCGCTTCCGGGGCTTGCCCCAGCAACAACGCCCGAGCAATCGCATGCTCGGAGCCCTGCTCCAGGCCGGCAGCCAAAGCGCGCACGCGTGCTTCCGGCAGATCGCCCAAGAGGCGCACGGCGGCCACCCGCATTTCCCCATAGGTTAGGGTTCCGGTCTTGTCGAAGATGAAATGGCTGGCATTGGCCAAAGCCTCGATGGCGTGCCCCCGAGTGACCAGCACGCCGCGCCGGGCGAGCGCGTCGGTGGCCACCGTCAGGGCCACCGGCGTGGCCAGGGACAAGGCGCAGGGGCAGCTCACCACCAGCACCGACACAAACACCCACAGGGCCCGATCCGGGTCAAACACATACCAACCCACCGCCGTGCCGATGGCCAGCAGCAGCAGAACCACGATAAACCAGGCAGCCACCCGGTCGGCCTGCTGGACGACCTTGGGCTTGTCGGTGGCGGCCCGCTCCATGAGCTGGCGAATGGCTGCGAGACGGGTGTGCTCGCCGGTGCGCGTCACCTGCACATGCAGGGGGCTGCGCACATTGAGGCTGCCCCCGGTGACTTCGGAACCCGCCTGCTTGGCCACCGGACGACTCTCGCCGGTGAGCAGGGCTTCGTTCACCTCGCTCGTGCCTTCCACCACAAATCCATCTGCGGGAATTGCCTCGCCGGGGCGCACCCGGATCACATCCCCCGCCACCAGCTGGGATACGGGCACCCGCTCCCCCTCGCCCGCTGGATAGGCGGGAATGCGCTCGGCGAAATTGGGCAAGGCCTTGCCCAGTTCTTCCACCCCGCGCACCGCCTTCTGGCGCGCCAGCATTTCCAGGTAACGGCCACACAGGAGCAGGAACACGAACATGGTGACCGAATCGAAATACACCTCCCCCTGCCCCGTGATGGTGGCCCAGCAACTGGCCACAAACGCGGCGCCAACGCCCAAGGCCACGGGCACATCCATGCCCAGGCGGCGCAGCCGGATATCGCGCAGGGCGTGGCTGAAGAAGGGCGCGGAGGAATACAGGATCACCGGGGCGGTGAGGATCAGGCTGGCCCAGCGCAGGAGCTGCTCCACATCGAAGCTCATGTCGCCGCTATCGGCCATGTACACGGGAATCGCGTACATCATCACCTGCATCATCCCGAAGCCGGCCACAAACAGGCGCCACAAAGCCGAGCGGCGCTCCCGCTGGGAAATCTGCTCGGAGCGGGCCGCATCGTAAGGATAGGCCCGATAGCCAATGGCCTGAATCGCACCGAGGATGTCAGAGAGCTTGATCCGGGTTTCGTCCCAACGCACCCGGGCGCGCCGGGTGGCATAGTTGATCTCGATGGCGGTCACCCCGGGCTGGCGGGCCACGTGCTGCTCGTTGAGCCAGATGCAGGCCGCGCACGTGACGCCTTCGAGGATCAGGGCCGCTTCGCGCTCATGCTCGCCCACCGGCTTCACAAAGCCCTGCTGGAAATCCGGGTGATCGAACAGCCCCAGATCCTTGAGCTCGTCGGGCATGGCCTCCCGGGCCTGCTCGGGCATGGCATCGCGCCGCTTGTAGTAATCAGTGAGGCCGCTGCTGACGATGGACTGGGCCACCGCCTGGCAGCCGGTACAACACAGGGCGTGGGTAGTTTCTTCCACCTGAACGGTCAGATCCACATCGTCGGGGATGGGCAGGCCGCAGTGGTAACAGGAATGCTCGGACGGAACGGACTGGGACAAGACAGGCCTCGCAGCAGACAGCGTACTGGACAGGCCACCGCTCACCCCTGGGGGCGGCAGCGGCAAACAGGGCGTTTTAACACAGAAGGCCGGGGCGACCAAAGCATCAGATCAACGACCTTGCCGTTCCCACCCACCCCCGGAGGCCTCAAACGCCGACGCGCCCCGGAGGG
>JAJTBM010000347.1 GCA_021286885.1 Rhodocyclales bacterium | reverse complement strand
GGCTTTGTGGGCCTGGGCGTGATGGGCCTGCCCATGGCGGGCCACCTGCTGGCGGCGGGGCATGAGCTGGCCGTCTGGGCCCGTCGCCCGGAAAGTGCCGCGCCCCTGGTGGCAGCCGGCGCCCGTCTGTGCGCCACCCCGGCCCAGCTGGCCGCCGAGTGCGAGGTGGTAATTTCCATCATCACCGCCAGCGCCGATGTGGAGGCCCTGGCCCTCGGGCCGGAGGGCCTCGCCCAGGGCTTTGCGCCGGGCAGCATCCATGTGGATATGAGCACCATCGCCCCGGGCAGCGCCCGCAGGCTGGCCGCCCATTACCAGCGCCTGGGCGTGGGCTGGCTGGATGCGCCGGTGTCCGGGGGTGAAGTCGGCGCCCGGGAGGCCACCCTCGCCATCATGGCCGGGGGGGAGGCCGCCGATCTGGCGCGGGTGCGCCCCCTGTTTGACTGCCTGGGCCGTACGGTGGTGCACGTGGGCCCCGCTGGGGCCGGGCAGGTGGCCAAGGCCTGCAACCAGATGATCATGGTGAACGCCATCCAGGCCTGCGCCGAGGCCATGCGCCTGGCCGGCGCCCACGGGGTGGATCTCGCTCGGGTGCGCGAAGCCCTGATGGGCGGCTCGGCGGCTTCCCGGGTGCTGGACGTGATGGGCGGGCGCATGGCACGGCGCGATTTTGCCGCCGGCATCCAGTCCCGCCTGCATCACAAGGATTTTGCGATCCTGCTGGAAGAAGCCCGCCAGCTTGGCGCCCCCTTGCCGGTGGCGGCCCAGACCTGGCAGCAGCTCAACGCGCTCATGGCCGTGGGCGGTGGGTTTGATGACACCGCCAGCCTGCTCAAAGTATTGGAGCCCCCATGCCCAGCCGTCTGACCCGTCGCCGTCTGCTCCTGGCCGGTGCGCTGGCCCTTCCGGCCCTGCTGGCGGGGTGCGCCAGTGTGGGCCTGGGCTGGCAGAAGCCCGAAATCAGCCTCGCCTCGGTGCGCCTGCAAAACGCCAATCTGCTGGAACCGCGCTTCCTGCTCGGCCTGCGGGTGCGCAACCCCAATGCCGTGCCGCTGGATCTGGAGGGGCTGGATTTTGAGGTGGAACTCAACGGCCAGCCCTTCGGCACCGGCCATTCCGCCGCCCCCGCCCGCATCCCCGCCCACGGCGAAGGGGTGGTGGACGTGAGCCTCAGCACCGGCCTGGGCCGCATCCTGCGCCAGGCGGGCCAGCTTTTGCAGGGCGGCGGCGATCTCTCCTATCGCCTCAAAGGCCAGGCCCGCATCGCCTACTGGGGTACCACCGACTTCGACCGCAAGGGCGAGGTGCCGGTCGGGAAGTGGTTGGGGGATAAGGGAGCGCCCAAAGGTGACACGTTTTAGATGGGTATGAGCGTGTTGATCCTGTGGTGCCTAGGTGTGGTCAATGGATTTTAAAAATAAACGGGAAAGATGCCTATTTAAAAGGCACTTTCCCGTTAGGATTTTTAGAACGGAGATGTGGGGGTGGTACTTCAGTCTTGAGGTCGCCGTGCTAAAATTTTTTTGAGGTGTTAGGGATTCCAGCAGTTTGCAGGCTGATCGTTGATGCGTACCCAAAAGCGTTGGTCGTTGCGAATGTAACCATAGGCACGGAAACTCCATCCACCGTTTCCATCGTGAAACTCAGCCATTCTCCAGCCATCACCGAAAGTGGTTCGGCATAGTTGGTCACCGGTCGTTGCGGTTGATAACGACGTGCCTTGAACTGGCATGGTTGTAGCAATGTGCCCGCCACTCCATCCGTCATAATATTCCGAGGGGGTGGCGGTGTAAGCGGGGCGTGGTGCGTTATCTATTCTGGTGCATAAAACGGGTAGACTCACTTTGCAGCTGGTTTCTCCTTGGTAGGCATTGCAGTTGCTGCAGCTTACTTTGTCAATCCCCAGTGAGTTGTCATGGGAATGGGTGGCCCATGTCATGCCGTTGCCTCCTGCTGCGTGTATGGCGGAAGACAGTGAAAAAGCCATGATACTCAAATAGAAACGATTTGATTTTTTCATTTTCTCACCTTGGCTGCCGCTTGAGTGGTTTTGCAGGATTGCTGATGCGGCTATCTCATCAATCCTAAAAGGATGAATGTTTTTGATGTTTTTTCGGATTTGCGTAGCGGTCTCTGCAAGTTGGCGGGTTGATTTGAATGTAGCGCATTTAATTCGAATGCGGTTGACTCTATTGTCATAGTTTAAGAATATTATTAATTTGTTTTTATTTGAATTTAAATGGCGGCAGTGCGCTTTTTGGGGGGCTCAGTAGGTGTCGCATCCCGAAATTCCACCTAAACCAGATTTGGTTAGATTTTCCGCGCCGCAGGGGGGCGGGAAAATTAGGTCGGCATGGCGGTGGATTGGATTGTTGGCTATTGTCGAAATGCCTGAGGGCTGAAGCGTCTTGGATCTATCCCTCCGCCCCAAACTCCAGCCGCATCAGCTGGCGTTCTTCGCCCACGGGTTTGCCTACGGGTTTGAAGCCCAGCCGGCGGAAGCGTTTGGGGCGGGGGGTGGAGACCAGAATGCGGCCCGCCAGGTGGTGGGCTTTCACCCACGCAATGCGCGCTTCGATCAGCGCTCGGGCCACGCCCTGGCCCCGGGCATGTTCGGCCACTGCCGAGAGGTAAAGGATGTGGGTGGCACTCGCCCAGTCGGCGGCTTTCAGCCCGCCCACACCGATGATTTCCCCCTGGCGCCGGGCCACAAAAAAGTGGCGGTAATGGGGCCCGTTGCGGTGCTGCACCTCGTCGTGCAGGCGCTCGGGGCCATAGCGCTCCGGGTTGTGAAAAGCCTGGGCCAGCAGCGCAACGGTGGCGGCCAGGTCGGCGGGGTTGCGGGTATCCAACAGTTCCACGCTGGGCGGGCGAAGTTTGGCGGCCATGGGCAGTATGAGGGCGGCGAGCTGATCCGGGCCGCCATTGGGCCCGGCCCATGTTGCAGCAAGATGGCAACAGGGTTTCAGCCGGCCCTGGGTGGGCTGTCGGGTGTGTTGGCTGTCATTTTTACCCAGTCTTGATGGATGTTAAGGTTTGAATGATTTGATGACGCATAGGATGCAGGCCTGTTCCGGTAACGGAACAGCACCGCTTCCAAATTCGACCTAGAACAAGATCATGCGTACCCAACTGCTGCTCATTCCGCTGCTCGCTGGCCTGCTGGCCGCCTGTGGCAAGTCCGAACACCCAACCCCCGCTGCGGCTCCCGCGCCTGCTCCGGTGGCCGCGGCTCCGGCCCCCGCCGCCCCGGTGGATGCCGCTAAGGGTGCCGAGGTATTCAAGAACACCTGCGCCATGTGCCACCAGACCGGCGTGGCCGGTGCGCCCAAGCTGGGCGACAAGCCCGATTGGGCTCCGCGCATCGCCCAGGGCCCGGATCTGCTGTACAAGCACGCCATTGAAGGCTTCAGCGGCGACAAGGGCGCCATGCCCGCCAAGGGCGGCAACCCCTCGTTGAGCGATGCCGATGTGAAGGCGGCGGTGGATTACATCGTGGCCCAGGGGCGCTAAACCCGGCGCCCAGCCCGCCATACGGGCGCTGCTGCGATAGCAAAAAACCCGGCACGCATGTGGCCGGGTTTTTTGTGTTTACTCGGCC
>JAJTBM010000346.1 GCA_021286885.1 Rhodocyclales bacterium | reverse complement strand
CCTTCGGCGGCTACAAGGAATCCGGCATCGGCCGCGAAACCCACAAGGTCATGCTGGACCACTACCAGCAAACCAAGAACCTGCTGGTCAGCTACAACCCGAACAAGCTGGGCTTCTTCTAAGAAGTCACAGTCTGCACGGTTGCAGGCAGGTCACAAAAACGGGGCGAGGCAACTCGCCCCGTTTTTTATTTGAGGAGCCCCATCATGATTCCCCGCATCATCACCACCCCCGCCGCCGACCAGCTCATCGAACGCCTGCGCGCCCAGCACGGCCCCCTGCTGTTCCTGCTCTCCGGCGGCTGCTGCGAAGGCAGCGTGCCCAACTGCTACAAGGTCGGCGAAATCCAGCCCGGTCAGACCATGCTGCTGCTGGGCGAGGTCTGCGGCGCCCCCTTCTACCTGGGCCACCAGGAGTTCGTGTACTACGAGAACAGCCAGCTCACCCTGGACGTGGTCTCCGGCGGCAGCGGCGAATTCTCGCTGGAATGCGGCACCGGCCTCGCCTTCAAGACCCGCTCCCGGGTGTTCACCGACGACGAACTGCCCCAGGTGGCCCCGGCCCAACGGGCGTGTTAAGCCCCACCGCCTGGGCCGGGCGATGAAAGTCAGTCCAGGCCCTCAAGCTTGGGGCTGAAAAAGACGTGAACTCCGGGGTGAACCCACCCCCGGAGATGCCCCATGGCCACCCTGCTCTGGCTACAAACCGGCGCCTGCAGCGGAGACACCATGTCTTTGCTGAGTGCAGACAGCCCCTCTATCGAAAGCCTGCTGCACCAGAAGCTGCTGGACATCCTGTGGCATCCGTCGCTCAGCACGGCCCCCGCCGGCGGACTGGCCCGGGTGCTGGAGGCCGTTGAGAGCGGACGCCAGCCCCTCGACATCCTGTGCATCGAGGGCAGCCTGATCACCGGCCCCTACGGCACCGGCATGTTCGACAGCTACCGGGGGCGCGCCAAGATCGACATCGTCCAGGCCCTCGCCCAGCATGCCCGCGTGGTCGTGGCAGTGGGCACCTGCGCAGCCTATGGCGGCATCCCCGCTGCGCCCCCCAACCCCACCGATTGCACCGGCCTCCAGTTCGACCGGGAACAACCCGGCGGCCTGCTCCCGCCCCAATGGCGTTCTGCCGCAGGCCTGCCGGTCATCAATCTGGCAGGCTGCCCCACCCATCCCACCACCATCACCCGCAGTCTGGCCATGCTTGCCCAGGGCATGCCCCTGGAACTGGACCACCTGAACCGCCCCAAGGCCTTCTTCAGCACCATGGTGCACCAGGGCTGCACCCGCAACGAATACCACGAGTACGACATGGAAGACAGCCAGCCCGGCGGGCGGGGCTGCATGTACTTCAACCTGGGCTGCCAGGGGCCCAGTACCCAGGCCAACTGCAACACTGAACTCTGGAACCGGCGCAGCAGCAAGACCCGGGCAGGGGTGCCCTGCGTGGGCTGCACATCGCCGGGCTTTCCCCGGGATGGCGACCTGTTCCACACCGAAAAAATCGGCAACGTGCCGGTGATCCTGCCCCTGGGGGTTTCCCGGGCCCACTACATGGCCTACAAGGGGCTGGCCCAGGCGGCCGCCCCCGAACGCATCCGCAACCGGGAGATGGAACCCTGATGGCTCGCACCACCCTCAACATCGACCTGAACCGGGTCGAAGGCGATCTGGAATTCCAGGTGGATCTGGAAGATCGCGTCATCGTGGATGCGCGCTGCGTGGGCACCATGTTCCGGGGCTTCGAACAGCTCATGCTGGGCCGCGCCCCCCGGGATAGCCTGGTGATCACCCCCCGGGTGTGCGGCATCTGCAGCACCGCCCACCTCTACACGGCCGTGCTGGCCCTGGAAAACCTGGGGCAGATTCCCGTACCGCCCCATGCGACGCGTATCCGCAACCTGTGCCTGATGGCCGAAAACGTCCAAAGCGACCTGCGCCAAAGTTTTCTGTTCTTCACCCCTGATCTGGTGCATCACCGCTACCAGCACCTGCCCCAGGCCCAGGCCGCCGAAGCCGCCTTCGCCCCCCTTAAAGGCTGGATGGTGCGCTCCACCCTGGCGGCCACGCGCACCCTGCTGGAGCTGGTGGCCATTTTTGGCGGCCAGTGGCCCCACTCCTCCTACATGATTCCGGGGGGCGTGACCCGCCCAGCCACAGCCCGGGATCTGGTGGATTGCCAGGACATCGTGGCGCGCAGCATCGAGTGGTATGAACACGACGTGATCGGCGACAGCCTGGAGCACTGGCTCGCACTGCGCCACCCCCACGAGCTCTTCACCTGGCTGGAGCAGGCCCCCCGGGGTGCCCTGGGGCTGTTCACCCGCATCGCCCGCACCATGGGCATGCATCACCACGGCGCCGGCGCCCGCCACTTCCTGAGCGCGGGTTCCTGGGTCGCCCCTGAGCGCCCGGATGGCCTGCTGCTCCCGGCCGGGATTTACCACGGGGACGAAGCCCGCCAATCGGCCTTCGAGCCAGATCTGATCAACGAGCATGTGCGCCACTCCTGGTATCGCCCCTATCCAGGGGGGCGCCACCCCTACATCGGTGAAACCATTCCCGATTACCAACCCCACACCGACCGCTACACCTGGGCCAAGGCCCCCCGCTACGGCGACAAGGTGGTCGAAACCGGCCCCCTGGCCGAATTGCTCACCGGCGGCGATGAACTCACCCGGCTGCTGCTCGCCCGGGACGGCCCCAACACCTGGCTACGCCAACTGGCCCGCCTGCGCCGGGCCGGGCTGACCCTGCGCCTGATGCAAGACCAACTGGCGCAGCTGGCCCAAGCGCTGAGCGCGCCCCACTACCTCCCGCCCGCCGAAGGCGCCCTGGACGACGGGGAGGGCTACGGCTTCGTCCAGGCCGCCCGGGGCAGCCTGGGCCACTGGCTGCGCACCGACAAGGGCCGCATCAGCCATTACCAGATCATCACCCCGACCGCCTGGAATGCCTCCCCCCGAGACACCCAGGGGCAACGGGGCCATTGGGAAGAGAGCGTGATCGGGGTGCAGTTGCAAGACCCGGACGACCCCATCGAAGTGGGCCACATCATCCGCGCCCACGATCCCTGCCTGGTGTGCACCGTGCATTTCACCGGGCGCGGCGGACGGCATCGCTATGGGGTCTGAAAGGACAGGCATGAGGCGCTGCACCATCCTGTGCGTCGGCAACGAACTGCATGGAGATGACGGCTTTGGCCCCGCCGTACACGCGGCCCTGCAGGCCGGGCCGCTGCCCCCCGGTGTACGCCTCCACCGGGCCGACCTCGGCAGCCCCAGCACCCTCGGACACCTGGAACACAGTGATCATCTGATCGTGGTGGATGCCTTACGGGGCTTCGGCCCGCCGGGCAGTGTGCACCTGCAGGACGCCTGGCCCCTGGCCGAAGCCTGCCTGGCAGACGCAGCCCCCGCAGGCCTGCACGCCGCTGGCCTGGGTCAGCTCCTGGGCACCTGGGCCCATCTGGATGCCCGACGCCCTCAGGTGACCCTGGTCGGCGTGGAAATCACGCCCCCCCGCCCCTACCACCCCGGGCTGAGCCCCACCGGTGCCGCCCGACTCCCCCTTGTCTTGGAACACATCCAGGCCCTGCTGTCATGACGCCGCACC
>JAJTBM010000345.1 GCA_021286885.1 Rhodocyclales bacterium | reverse complement strand
CCGCTCGGGGCTGTCCTCGTTCAGGATGGGATTGGTGTTGTTGATGTGGATCAGCACCCGCCGGATGTGGGCCGGCAGGCGGGAAAGCTGTTCGATCATGCCTCCGGGGCCGCTCTGGGCCAGGTGGCCGATGTCCCGGGCGCGCTTCTTCGAGAGCCCCAGGCGGATCATTTCATCGTCGGTCCAGAAGGTGCCATCGACCATCACGCAATCGGCCCGAGTCATGGCGGCCCATACGGCCTCGTCGATTTCGGCCAGCCCGGGGGCATAGAACACCCGCTTGCCGCTGGCCGGGTCTTCGATCTCCAGGCCGATGTTGTCGCCGGGCACCGGGTTGTTGCGGTGGGGCGAGTAGGGAGGCGCCGCCGAGACCAGAGGCAGCGGATACCAGTTGAGGGCTTCGGCCCCTTCCGGGTGGAAGCATTCGCCGGCCAGGCTGACGGGCTGGTGGCGCACGCCACAGTAATGGTCGAGCAGATGCAGGATGGGATTGCCCCGGGTCAGGTCTTCATGCACCGGCGCGGTGCACCACACGGGCCAGGGGCTGCCCTTTTCGCGCAGCATGTAGAGGCCGGTGGTGTGGTCGATCTGGGCATCCACCAGCACGATGGATTCAAAGCCACAGCCCCGCAGCCCGCCCTGGGGCCAGCTGCCGGCAAAATTCTGGAATTGCTGCAGGATGTCGGGGGAGGCGTTTACCAGGGTCCAGCGCCCATCCCCGGCGCTCACGCCGATGGAGGATTGGGTGCGCCGCCGGGCCCGGAGGCTGCCCTCACGCACGCCCTTGCAGTTGTTGCAGTTACAGTTCCACTGGGGGAAACCACCGCCTGCGGCGGCGCCTAGCACATGGATCTTCATCGGACAGGATAACCGGCAAGGAGCGCAGGCCGGACGCAGCAAGAGGCCCGCAGAAGAGGGCCGCCGGCGGTTATCCAGGGGGGGAAATCACCGTCGGCGGGCCGGGAGGAACTTACTTGGCAGCGATGTACAT
The DNA here is from genome assembly GCA_021286885.1 of Rhodocyclales bacterium. Classification (GTDB taxonomy): domain Bacteria; phylum Pseudomonadota; class Gammaproteobacteria; order Burkholderiales; family Rhodocyclaceae; genus Zoogloea. The sequence continues at coordinate 2,624 of JAJTBM010000345.1, read as the reverse complement.
GGTGATTTCGAAGCCGAAGCGCAGGTCACAAGCTTGAGGGGTGGTCCAGGTCATGGTTAAGTCTCCTTGGTTTATGTTTGGATGGTGCCGGTGTTGGAACCGCGATCAGTGACCGCGAGATGCATTCTTCCCAAGTGCCCCTGGCGGCGCCTCACGAAAATCATTATTTTGTGGGCGCCCACCCGCAGGGCACGCTTTTTATCTTTCTGGAATGCAGGCCCGCCCTTGAAAACGCCCGATCCGCAAGCCTTGACGCCCGAGGCACCAGAAGCACCAGCAGCCCTGCCCGGTAGCGCAGACGTTGCCGGCACGACCTTCATGTTTCCCCGGGACGGGGGCCATCGGCTCCACGTTCGGCTCGCCGGCAATCCCCAGGGGCGGCCAGTGCTGGTGCTCCACGGGGGGCCGGGAAGTGGATGCGGGCCCCGGCTGGCCGAACTCTACGACCCGGCGCGCTGCCTCATCATCCTGCCAGACCAGCGCGGCGCCGGCCTCTCCGAGCCCCACGGAGCAACCCAGGCCAATACCACCCCGCACCTGATCGACGATCTGGAAGCCCTGCGCACCCATCTGGGGATTGCCCGCTGGTGCGTGACCGGCGGCTCTTGGGGCGCCTGCCTCGCCCTGGCCTATGCCCAAGCCCATCCGCAGGCGTGTACGGCGCTGGTGCTGCGCAGCAGTTTTCTGCCCGGCATGGGCAATGTGAATCACTTTTTTGCAGGTCTGGCGGTCCAGTACCCGGCCGCCTGGGCCGCCCTGGATGCAGCCAGCCGTGGCCCTGGGGTGAGTGCCGCTCCGCGCCTGCTGGATCGTCTCGCCCAAGCTTTGGCGGATGAGCCCACCCGCGCCCGGGCCGCCGCCCTTGCCTGGTGGCGCTACGAACAACACATCGCCGCCCCCGAGGCCCCGCCGCCACCCGACCCCAGCCCTGAACAGGGTGCCGCCCTCGTCCGCAAATACCGCCTCCAGGCCCATTACCTGCAGGCCGGCTGTTTTCTGGATGAAGCCGAATTCCTGGCCCGCTGCCGGGATGTGCCCGTGCCCGTGCACCTCATTCACGGCCTGGACGATCAGGTCTGCCCCACGGTCAACACCCGCCGCCTGGCCGAGTTTCTGCCCCGGGCGAGGGTGCGTTGGGTGGCAGGCTGTGGGCATGATCCGTTTAATGCAGGCATGCGGGCGGCTTGGGAAGAAGCCATAGATGGGGTGGCCGATGCGGCTTCCTCAGCAACACTGCCGTGATAAGCGCTGTGCGTGTAACCCGTTTTAACGCTAATAAGATCTGGATTTCACCAAATCTCCTGAACAATGATGCGCTTGCATAAAAAACATCATTCAAATTATTCAGGAGCTATTCCCCATGAGCATGAACTACTTCATGTGCACTTTCACCGCCGACCAGATCGAGGCCATGATGGACGAGCCCTTGCTGTTGGATCGCTGGGTGCTCCAAGAGCCGGCTTATGGGGAGAAAACCGATATCGAAACCGCCTGGGATGTGCTGCGCCAGGCGCTGGTGGATGTGGGCTTTGGAGATGCGGCGCCGTTTGTTGACGATGCGCTGTTCAACGGCGCAAGCCTGCTCAACCCGGATGTGGTGAAGGCCGAGGCCGAAGACCTGGCCGGATGGACGGAAGACGATGTGATGGCCGCCATCATGAATCTGCCCGCTGGCGGCGAGGATGAGGCCTATCATCTGGATGTCTGGCAGGAAGATGAGTCCGTGCTGGATCACTTCAACACCCTCAAGGAGTTCTTTGCCCGGGCGGCGGCGGCTGGGCAGGGGATGGTCTGTTATATCGCGTGAAACTCGGAGTTTCTGTCCATGGCGATGCCCATATGCCCGTGCCCGTACTGCAAAACCCTGGTGCCCGTCTTGCCCCTGAGCCCCGAGCGTATGGATGGAGTGATGCGGGCAATTCATGGGGAACAGCCAGCGTTGGCCGTGTTGGAGCTGATGGATGCCGCCGCGTGCAAGAAAAGTGAGGCCCTCGCATGGTTGGCCCATCGTGAAGTGTGTGTCCCCTGTCTGCCCCTCCAGGGGCCGGACGCAGAGGTGTTGGGCGTAGTGGTGGACGCCTTTGCTGGCATGGAGCGGCCCGACCATTTCACCGACATCACCTGCTGTGAGGAATGCCGTGATCACGATGCGACCCTGGCGGCCACGTGCCCCGATACCTTGCAGCGCAAGGATTTGGGGCACGTGGGTTGGAATCCCTTGAGCTTTTGCACGGGCGAGGCCACGGCCTATCTGTTTCCGGCCCTGGTCCGCATCACCCTGCACAGGAACGCATGGCCGCGCTACGAGTGGTATGGTTGTCAGCTGCTCTGGAAGCTGGCCCAAGATAAATCTGCAAACACTTTCTGGCACTTTTGCACCCCCCGCCAGCGTCAGGCGGTGGCGCACTTGCTGGCGCATCTGCTGGAGCACTGGGCAGATCTCATCTCCGACTATCAGTGTGACGATGAGTACCTGGCCGCCCTGACCCTCTGGGCTGAGTAGGTTTCAGCCCTTAGCTTTCACCCCCTCAGCTTTCACCCTTGGCCCTTTGCGCCATCCAGTACGACTTGAATCATCCGGTGTGCCAGCGAACGCGGGTGGGGCAGCAGGGGCAGGGCTTTGG
>JAJTBM010000344.1 GCA_021286885.1 Rhodocyclales bacterium | reverse complement strand
GGGTGGGTCTTTCGATATGACAAAATTCCAATCCTGCAGCCTGGTGACGGATGCTAACGCTGCATCCGTCACTATCGATCCGGGTGGCCCTCGCCATCCAAACGAAATCATGGCAAAGGGGCTCGGGGCGATAATGGCTCGGCGCATCGTGCAAGTGGCCTAAGAAATGGGACCTCGTGCCCCACGGGCTGCGTACCGCATCCCGTGGCACCGTGTCAGGCTTGGGGGCCTCAGGGCTTCCGTTTCTCCCTGAGATCCCCAGGCCTGGAAGGGTAAGCGGTGGTGCGGAGCGCCAGCCCCCTCCCACCCTTTTAACTCTTGCCCTCGCCTATGCCTCCCCACCTTCCTCCTCGTCCTGAGCAAGTGCCTGGGATGACGATGTTTACGGCCACCTGAGCCTGCCAGAGCGCACAATCACCCAACTCCTGCGCTGGATCCCCCCGGGGAAATGTGGTGTTTGGAGGCCATTTCGACTCGCACTTGAGTCCATGTATACAGCTGCACCGTATTCCAGCACCCCGGCACCTGCCGCCCTGTCACTCTTGCATCACGACGCCGGAGTGACTACCTCGTCAATGAGTGATTCGGGTCATTTATACCCGAGGCCCCGCACGCGCGAAGCTGTGCGCATGGCAACGACACTTCCCCCCTCTATCGAAATATTTCGCCCCGGTAGTCAAATTGACGACTCGGGTGTCGAGCGGCACTTCGACGCAGCAGCCATTGCGGCAATGGCTGCTGCATACGACCCAGCCATCCGAGAAGCACCGTTGTGTATCGGTCATCCTGAATCGAATCTACCTGCTTATGGCTGGGTGAAAAGGCTGTCGGTTAATCCGGATGGTCGATTGGTGATGGATCCGCACCAGGTCGAGCCCCAATTTGCAGAGCTGGTGCAGGCCGGCCGCTACAAAAAACGGAGTGCCGCTTTCTATCCACCGCAGCACCCCAACAACCCAAAGCCCGGCTCCTGGTATCTGCGCCATGTCGCATTTCTGGGCGCACAGCCGCCCGCCGTAGCCGGTCTTCAGGACATCCAGTTTTCCGAACCCGAAACGAGCTCTGGCCTCGTCTACTTTTCCGAATCCGACGGCGGCGGTTCCGCCAACATCACCCACAAACCCACCCGGAAGGAGTTATCCATGGATGAGAAAGAACGCCTCGAAGCTGAGGCCACGGCGGCGAAAGCCGCCCAGGCCTTAGCTGAAAAAGAAGCTGCAGATGCCAAGGCCGCACTGGCCCAGTTCACCGAGCAGCGGCGCCAGGAGCGCAAGGCAAACTTCGTGCAGTTCGCTGAGCTGCAGCTGGCTGCCGGCAAGCTGAAGAAGCCCGACGCCGACGCGCTGCCGGCCGTGCTCGAGGCCCTGGCCAACAGCCAGGCCGTCGAGTTCGCCGAGGGCGGTGTCACCAAGAAGCTCAATCCGTCCGAGTGGCTGAAGGGCTTCGTTGCCGGCGCTAGCCCGGTTGTGCAGTTCGGCGAGTTTGCGCCTGACGGCTTCGGTCACCAGCCCGGCATGGGCTCTGCCAAGGGCAAGAGCGACGCCGAGATCGACGCCGCTGCCAAGGCTTACGCCGCTCAACACAAGGTGCAGTACATGGACGCCCTGAAGGCAGTCGTCGGCTTCACCTCCTGATCCCTGAAAGGACGTACCCATCATGATGACTCTTCCTGAGATCCGGCTGAAGCAGAACCCGATCCTTACCAGCATGTTGCTGGGCATGGGCCAGGGCAGCTTCGCCGCCGAGAAGCTCTTTCCGCGCCTGCCCCAATCCCTGTCGAGCGTGACCCTGGCCAAGGTGGGCGATGAGCGCTTCCGCAAGTACAACCTGCGCCGCGCCCCGGGCACTCCGACCAAGCGTATCGATATCAAGTACGACGGCAATACTTACACCGTCGATCAGTACGCCGTCGAAGTGCCGATCCCCCGCGAGCTGCTCCGAGAAGCGGACGAGTCGCGGCGCCTGAACGTGGGCAATTACCTCGACATCTCACGCATTGCCATGGTCACGGCAAACGACATCCTGGCCCTGGATTACGAGATCGAGGTGGCCACGCTGGTTACTACCCCGGCGACCTATGCAGTCGGTCACGTGGTGACGCTGGCCGCTGGTACGAAGTGGTCTGCTGAGACGGGCACCCCGGTGGATGACATCGAGGCCGGCCACAACCTGATCCGCAAGAAGATCGGCCGCCGCGCCAACAAGCTCACGCTGTCGGCCGATGCGCATGTGGCCCTGAAAAACAACACTCAGGTGCGTTCGTATTTGCCCGATAGCCAGCTGGGCGGGCCGACTCTCGATCAACTCAAGAACATCCTGAACGTGAAGGAGATCGTGATCGGCGATGCCGTCTGGAAGGACGAGGCAGACCAGGGCCTGGACGTGTGGGGCAACAACGCGGTGCTGGCGTACGTGCCCGAGCTGTCGGGCAGCAATGGCGATATCTCTCTGGCTGAGCCCGCGTTTGGCTTCACCAACGTGATCGAAGGCCACCCGTTCGCCGAGACCCCCTACTACGACCCTGGTTCGAAGGCCTGGATCTACGGCTCCACGTATGAGCGCCGGCCGAACGTGGCTTACAACACCGCCGCGGTTTTGTTCCAGAACCCGAAGTGAGGCCTGTCATGAAAAAGCTCATTGCAGTCCATGTCGTGATCGCCTTCTTCAATGGCCTGAAGCGCGAAGTGCAGCCTGGCCAGCCGCTGCCCCCCGGCCTCGAGCCGGAGGCCCTGGATGACCTGGTGCGTCTGAAAGCCGTCCGTGAGGCGGGCGAGGACGAGCTCGATGAGACCGAGCTGGGCACCCAGTTCGAAGCGAATGACGGCGCTGCTGCCGATGGCGCTGACGATTCCGGTGCTGAGGCTGGCGTGCAGGCCGGCACCGCCGGTGAGGCAGATGACCAGGCCGCCGATCAGGCCGCCCAGGGCGCCGCGTCGCTGGATGCTGCCCAGGCACAGGACGGCAACACTGCGCCGCCCACCGAACCCCCGGCCTCCGAAGCGCCCGCCGCCGCCCCGAAGAAGCGCGGCGCCACGCCCACCCAGGCCTGACGGCCGCACTCAAACACGTAAAGGAGCCTCCTGATGGGACGCCAGTATCAAAAGACCACCGCGGTTACGCTGCTCGCCCTCGCGGCAGTCGCTCAGTACCGCTTCATTGCCCACGATGCCACCGGCTACGCCACGAATGCCGGTGGCGCCAAGGATTCGATCGGCGTGTCCGAGTCGGCCGCCGGCGTCGGTGACGCCTTCTCGGCTGTGACCGGCTTCTCGTACCTTGTCGAGTCCAGTGGGGTGCTGGCCGAGCATGCCTTTGTCCGGCCTGCAGCGGATGGCTCCGGCCGTGCCGAAGCGGGCACGGCGACCGAGCACTGCGGCCGGGTCATGCCTGGATCCAGCGCCTCGGCAGCTGGCCAGCTCGTCGAAGTCCGCATCCTGCCCCACCGCCACACCTAAGCCATGGTCTACGCAACCCTCGACGACCTGGCACGCGTGGCGGTCAACGGCTGGACCGAGGTGGCCCAGCGTGCCACCAAGGATGCCCGTGTCACCGCCGACCTGCTGCGGGCGGTGGCCAGCACTGCCGACACCAGCGCCTGGTCGCCGGATGTTGTTGCCGTGGCT
>JAJTBM010000343.1 GCA_021286885.1 Rhodocyclales bacterium | reverse complement strand
GTCTGGCATGGAAAAGCCACGCCGGATACGTTCCCACAGATCATCGGGCGGAACGGTGAGATCCACCGTCGGCATCCGGGGAGTCTGCTCGCGAATTTCGATCAGGGGGCTCGGCGCGGTCAGTCCGGGCTGCGTCTGGGCCTCCGCCTGCGGGGCAGGTTGTGCTGCGGGTTCTGCCTGGGGGAGAGGGTCGTCCAGCCAGCCTGCAAAAGCGCTGCCAGACCCCTGGGCCAACAGGATGAGCGCGATAAGTCTCGGATACATCAGAATTTGTCGCGCAGATAAAAGACGAAGGCGCGATTCTAGCCGGCTGGGCCAGGGGGGTCAAACCACGCCCGGTGCGGGTGTGTAGCGGAATGTAGGGTGCTAAGCACTAATGAAAATGCATGGCATGCCGTTAAGGATAGGGAATGTAAAGCGGCCCTTGGCAGGCATTGCTGCCTGTAAGATGAGTCGTCCCCTTGATTGGTGTCAGACGGAATCTGCCTGTGAAAGTCCTGCTGATCGAAGATACGCTCACCAGTGCCACACTGGTGTCCCATCAACTGCGCCGCATGGGCATGGAGCCTTTTCTGGCCCGGACAGGGGAGGAAGGGCTGGAGCTGTACCGCAAGATTCAGCCTAATCTCATCTTGCTGGATGTGATCATGCCCGGCATGGACGGCTTTGAGGTAGCGCGCCGTATTCGGGCCTTGGAGCATGAAAAGCGCGACGAATGGACGCCCATCATCTTTCTGACCTCCCGCACCAGTGATGAAGACCTGGAAACCGGCATCGCTGTGGGGGGAGATGACTATCTGATCAAGCCCGTCTCTGAAGTGGTGCTGACTGCCAAGGTCAAGGCCATGCAGCGCATCGCCCAGATGCGCTACTCGCTGCTGGTATTGACTCGCAAGTTAAACGAGGCCAACGCCGAGCTGACCCGGCTTTCATCCCTGGACAGCATGACCGGCATTGCCAATCGGCGTCATTTCGATGAAACCCTGCAGCGGGAATGGCGGCGCGCCAGCCGTAGCACCGCGCCCCATCCCATCTCTTTGCTGCTGTGCGATGTGGATTTCTTCAAGCAGTTTAATGACAGCTACGGTCACCAGGTGGGCGATGAATGTCTCAAGGCTGTGGCCCACATCCTCCAGAGCCAGTTGCACCGCCCAGGTGACTTGGTTGCCCGCTACGGTGGAGAAGAGTTTGCGGTGGTGCTGCCCGATACCGAGGTAGCGGGGGCCCTGTAAGTGGCAGAACACCTGCGGGCGGCAGTGGAAGCCCTGCGCATCACCCACCGTTATTCGGCGGCGGCCAATGTGGTCACCATCAGCGTGGGGGTCAGCACCTACCAACCCCGACGCGGTGACGCCCAATGGAGCGCCCTGCTCAAGGCGGCCGATGGGGCTTTGTATCGCTCCAAGCAGGCAGGGCGCAACCGTGTGTCTTTGAGTACGGGTGATGTGGTGGTGTTACCCGACCCGGGCTCAGAAACGGTTTTTCCAGTCCCGCAAGACAGTGAATACGGCTTCGGCGGCGCCTAGGGACGTACCGGCCTCTTGCTCGGCCCGGGCCCGCACCTGGGGCTGGTCGGCCCGCAGGAAGGGATTGGTTTCAAACTCGCCAGCCAGGGTAAAGGGCACGGTTGCCACCTGTGCAGCCCGCTGTGCTTCGCACGCAGCCACGCGCTTTGCCACCGCTGCGTTATCCGGTTCGACAGCCGAAGCAAAGGCGAGGTTGGCCAGGGTGTACTCATGGGTGCAATACACTTGGGTGTCGCCGGGCAGCGCGGCTATGCGCTGCAAGGATGCGTAAAGCGCCTGGGGTGTGCTGCCCAGAATCCGACCACAGCCCGCCCCAAACAGAGTATCGCCGCAAAACAGCAGCCCCGGTGCGTAGTAGGCTACATGACCCAGGGTGTGCCCAGGGACATCCAGCACCTGGAGCCGCAAACCCAGCCCTTCGCACAGGATTTCATCCCCTTCACCTACCGGATGACTCACGCCAGCAATGGCTTCCTGCCTGGGCCCGTACACGGGGGCAGGATGGCGGGCCAGCAGGGCGCCCACACCGGCGGTATGATCCGGGTGGAAGTGGGTGATCAGCACGGCGGACAAGCTCAGGCCCTCGGCCTCCAGGTAGTCCAGCACCGGCGCGGCATCGCCCGGGTCTACAACTACTGCGTGCCGGTCATCACGCAGCAACCAGATATAGTTATCGCGAAACGCGGGAAGAGGGATAATCTGCATCCGGCAATTCTAACACCCAAACCCAAGACACAAACGACGGTTTTATCTCTACTGCATGCTCCTACTCTGCATTCATGTCACCGCTTGAATCCTTTCCCGGGCTGCACGCCTGGCTGGAAACGCCCCTGGGGCGTCATGTGATGGACTGGGAGGCCGCATGTCTCGACCGCATGGTCGTGGACGTGTTTGGCTATAACGCTGTCCAGCTGGGCATTCCCGAATGCGACTTTCTGCGCGCCAATCGAATGCCCCTGCGCCTGCGGGCCGGGGCGGGGCAAGTGCAGGTGGAAACCGACTATGCGGCGCTGCCCTTCGAAAGCCAGAGCCTGGATCTGGTGGTGCTGGCCCATGTGCTGGAATTTGCCCACCATCCCCATCATGTACTGCGCGAAGTGGAGCGGGTGCTGGGGCCCGAAGGGCAGCTCATCATCACCGGCTTCAACCCGGTAAGCCTGTTTGGCCTGCGTCGTCGGCTGAAGGGCGAGAGCGGCAGCTATCCGTGGCACGGCCAGTATCTTTCCACCCGCCGCATCAAGGATTGGCTGGAGCTGCTCAGCTTTGAGCCCGGCCACCAGAGCGCCGGCTGCTTCATCCCCGCCCAGACCGAGGCCGAATGGCTGCAGCGTCTGCGCTTTGTGGAGCGGGCCGGAGAGCGCTGGTGCGGCTTTGCCGGCGGGGTGTATGTGCTTCAGGCCGTCAAGCGGGTGCAGGGAATGCGCCTCATCATGCCCAAGTGGGATCGCCTCGCCCGGGCCCGTGCGCTGGCGCCGCTGGTGAGCCGGGTAGGGCGCCAGCCCGACCCTCAAAAAACCATGGACGAACAAGATTTTGGACGAAATTGATATTTATACCGACGGGGCCTGCTCGGGCAACCCGGGGCCCGGCGGCTGGGGTGCCATCCTGCGCGCCGGCACCCACGAGAAAGAACTTTGGGGCGGTGAACCCGATACCACCAACAACCGGATGGAACTGCTGGCAGTGATCCGTGCCCTCGAAGCCCTCAAGCGGCCCGTGTCGGCCCGGGTCTATACCGACTCCCAGTACGTGCAGAAGGGCATTTCCGAGTGGATTCACGGCTGGAAGGCCCGGGGCTGGAAAACCGCCTCCAAAGAGCCCGTTAAAAACGCCGACCTATGGCGCACCCTGGACGCACTCGCGGGCCAGCATCAGGTGAAATGGCTGTGGGTCAAGGGCCACGCCGGCCACCCGGAAAACGAGCGAGCCGATGAGCTCGCCCGACGCGGCGTGGAGGCCGTGCGCAAGACCCGCCAACCCGTGCAGGGCTGAGCCCTTGCATAAAAACAAATTTGCCTGAACGCATAAGCCCCCGAACGCATGAACGCAAGACAAATCGTACTCGATACCGAAACCACGGGCCTCGACTGGAAAACCGG
>JAJTBM010000342.1 GCA_021286885.1 Rhodocyclales bacterium | reverse complement strand
TCGTAGGGCTGGCCCAGGCGGGCCCCCAGTTCGGGCGGCAGTTCGGGGCGCGGAGTGCCGGGGGCCAGATGCAGCACCAGCGCGGCGGGGGGCTGGCCGGCAGCACCGGCCCGGGCCACCAGTACGGGTAGCAGGTCGGGCAGCAGCCCGGCATCCAGCGCCTGGCCGGCGTCGGGGTGGGGGCGCAGCACGCCGCCGCTGGGGCCCAGGCTCAGGTGCCAGGCTTCGTCATCGGCGGGGCTGGTCTGGATCTCGGCGTACATCCGGTGGGGCGGGTGGCCCACCGCCTGGAGCTGGGCGACCAGCTGGCGCAGGCGTTCCTTGGCCACCACCAGCACGCCGCCCAGGTCCTGTTCCCCATCGGGAGCGGGGCCCCGGTGGGTGAGCAGCAGGGCCTGGCTGTCTGGGTCTTTCAGGAGCCGGTCTTCCAGGGCGTAGCTAAGCAGGCGGGGCAGATCCCGGCGCTGGGCGCCCCGGGGCAGGGGCACTTCCAGCCATAGGGCCTGGGCGCCCAGCAGAACCATTTCGCAGCGCTCGGCCTGGGGCCAGTGGCGGGGGTCGGATTCGCCCCGGGACACGGGCTGGTCATCGGGGCCGAGCAGCACCCAGGGGCAGGCGGGCTGCTGGGGCCAGTGCTCGTCGAGGGCAAGGATTAGGCGTTGGCTCATAGCTATAGCTGTTTGTGCCAGAGGATCTCGGGCCAGGTCTGTTTGCGGTCCAGCAGGACTTCCATGCGGACCACCGAAACGCCAAAGCGGGCACGGCCCGTGGCGAGGAAGTAGCGGCTGGTGGTGGCCAGCCGGGAGGTGTCGGGGCTCAGGTTCTTCTTGGGCAGCCGGGCGCTGAAGTCGTTGATGTCCTTGTACCAGGCCCGCTGGCGTTCCTGGATCACCGAGCGGGCACCGTCCAGCCCCAGGCCGGGAATGGCCGCTGCCAGCACTTCGGCGGGGGCGGTGTTCACGTTGATCTGGGTGCCGGTGGGCAAGGCGGTCACGAAGGGCGTCAGGCGGGCGACCAGGTCGGTGCTGAAGCCGCGCACCTGGCGCAGCTCGGCCACCGCAATCAGCGGGGCATTGGCGGGCCGGATGGCGCTGCCCAGGCTGGCGTAGTAATCGGCTTCGGCGCCGCCCTTGGGGCGCGGGCTGCTGTCGCTGTCCAGCCAGTCGAGGAGCGCGTTGGTGAGGCGGATCGCATCGCTGCCATTCACCCCGAGCAGTTCCAGCAGGGTCTGGAATTGCTCCATGGCCAGGGCGTCGCTGCCGCCGTTCTGGTAGAGGTTGTTGAGGTTGAACAGGCCGGACTGGTCTTTCAGGTCGCCGGCCACTTCGCCTTCTTCCACCGGGGTGGGCGGGATGCGGGTGGCCCAGGCCTCGCCCAGGTGATCCACGGTGCTGTTGCGGGCGTCGTCGGCCAGCACGTTGCGCGCCCAGTCGATGGCGCCCCGGGCAAACTGGCGGGCCTGGATCTGGTCGTGCTGGCCGGAAACGTGATCCATGGCCACCCCCAGGTCGCCCAGGGTGCTGGCGGCAATCCCGGCCACCAGGGCGAGGGTGAGCAGGGCCAGGATCACGGCGGCGCCCCGTTGGCGCAGGCGGCGGGCAGGAGGCTGGTTGGTCAGGCCGTTCATCGCAGGGCCACCGTGCGGGTGAGGGTGCCCACGCCGTCCAGATCCAGTTCGAGGATCACCGCGTCGGGCAGCAGGTTGCGCCGCTCGGTGCTGAGGGGCCAGCTGGTGCTGGTGCTCTTGTTGTACATGAAGCGCCAGCGCAGGCCGGTCACGCCCTCCATCAGGGGGGTGATGCGCGGGTTCTGGCTGGCTTCCCGGTCGTCCCAGCGCAGCCATTGGAGCTGGCCGTTTTCCAGCCGGAAGCCCACCCGGCGCACGCCCCGTTCGGCATCAATGCGCAAAAAGCGCAGCTCCTGGTTGTCGCCCCCCTGCAGGCTCTGCATAGCGGGGGCGTTGGTGGTGTTCACGATGCTCTGGCCGGTACCGTTGGCGCTGCCGTCGTTGGCGCCGTTGCTGGCGCTGGTCTGGTTGCTGGTGTCGCTGGGGGCGACGGCCTGGATCAGGTCGCTGTCGATGCGCTGCATGACCCGCCCGATGATGCGCCAGCGCTCAAAGCTTTCGGAGATCCGGGTGCTGCTGTGGGCGGCCTCGGCCAGGGCCCGGTAGGAGAGCACGCCCAGCACCGCGAAGATGGCCAGGGCCACCATCAGCTCGATCAGGGTCAGGCCCCGCAGGTGGCGGCGGGCGGACAGGGAGCGGCGCGTCATCGCAGGGGGCGGGCCACAAAGCCCGAGAGGCGGGTGATGGCGTGCTCCCCGGAGCCGGGCCCATACACGCTCAGGTTAATCCGGCGCACCATGCTGTTGGCGGTGCTGACGGTTTCCTGGCGCCAGTGGTAGGTCTGGCCCGCTTGGGTGGCGTCGCCTTCCTGGGTGCCGGGTTCGGGCCAGGCCTGGGTGGCGCGCAGTTCGGCAAAGCGGTTTTCGGCCACCCAGTTGCCGATCAGGTGTTCGCGCAGGTCGCCGGAGGTCTGGGCGGCGACGCCCATGGCGCGAAAGGCGGCGGTGAGGGCAATCGCCATGATGGCCAGGGCCACCAGGGTTTCCAGCAGGGTGAAGCCGCGCCGGGAGTGCCTCATGGAGCCTCTCCGCGCAGCAGCTCGACTTGCCCGTTGGCCAGCCCGCGCAGCACCGCATCGCCGTTGGGGGTGGCGACCCGCAGGGTGTATTCGGGGCTGGGGTTGCCAAACTGGAGGCGCAGGGCGGGGCCCTCCGACTGCTGATCCAGGCGCAGTCCGAGCCAGCCCATGCCGGCAGGCAGGGGGCGGTCGGAGAACACCGGGGGGTCGATCAGGGGGCGCCAGTTGTCGTCGGCATCCAGGGCCGAAAAGCGGTAGCCGTCGGGCAGGAATTCGATGGCGATGGGGCGCCCGCGCACCAGTGCCCGGTCGGCGCTGGCTTCCAGCACCAGGCGCAGGCGGCGCAGGGCCTGATCCACATCGCGCCCGCGCAGGCTGTCCAGCCCCACGCTGATGCCGGTCGCCACCACGCCCATGATGACCAGCACCACCATCACTTCGATGAGGGTGAAGCCCGCAGTGCGAGCGTGCAGGGGCTGGCGGGGCTGGCGCATGGAGGGCTTACAGGCTCCAGGAGCCGATGTCGGCATCAAAGCCTTCGCCGCCGGGGGCGCCATCGGCGCCCAGGCTCATCACGTCCACCTCGCCCTTGAGGCCGGGGACCACGTACTGGTAGGGCTTGCCCCAGGGGTCCATGGGCAGCTTGTCGAGGTAGGACTTCCAGTTGTCGGGCACCGGGGTGGTGGTGGGCTTGACCACCAGGGCCTGGAGGCCTTGCTCGGCGCTCGGGTAGCGGCGGTTATCCAGCTTGTAAAGCTTGAGGGCCTGCATGATGGCGCTGATGTCCTGTTTGGCGGCCACCACCCGGGCTTCATCCGGACGGCTCATGACCTTGGGCACCACCAGGGCGGCCAGGATGCCGAGGATCACGATCACCACCATCACTTCGATCAGGGTGAAGCCGCGCATGCGGCGAAGGCGGGTTTGGGCAGAAGACATGGGATTTCCTTTGGGTTGCGGAGGGGGCCTGCCGGGCGGGGACCGGCGGCATCAC
>JAJTBM010000341.1 GCA_021286885.1 Rhodocyclales bacterium | reverse complement strand
AAAGCCTGTGCTTTGTGATGAGCGCCTTCCGAAGATGTTGGAGGGCTTTGTGCGTTGTATTAGTTGTACTTTTTATTGAAATCTTCGTCGGATTGAAATAGATAAATCAGCCCTTCAATCAACCCAACGACCGTGGGAATAAAGGTCCAGCAAAATAAGACATATACAATGCCGGTCCCGTACTGACCCAGATAGAATTTGTGGACGCCGATCCCGCCCAGCATCAGTGCAAGCAGGGCTGCAGTGATCCGTTCTTTGGGGGCGCTGTTGAAATCTTTTTGGGGGGAGACTCGTTGGGGTGCTCCGCACTCCGGGCAGCTTTGGGCTTGGTGGTGGATGGGTTTGCCACACCCCCGGCAATACACGTGGTTGGGCGGCAAAGGCTGCGGTATGTGGATTGTTTCCTGGGCGCTCGGTAAAGCCATGCCATGCGTGGGCTGGGCGGCGCCACATTTTGGGCACTGGGGCGCAGACATGTGGATGACGAGCCCGCAGGAATAACAGTGCTTCTGGTCGGCTTGCCGGGTGGGCAGGGTTTGGTCTGTAGCGGTTTCGTGGGTGAGGGGGAGGGTCATAGAGCCACCACATCCTTTTTGTGCTGGGCGCCCTGTATGAGCACCTGCCAATGGGTTTCGATGAATTGCCGGAGTTGTTGCAGGGCGTCGAGCACCTCAGCGGAGGATTCATGCACCTGGCCCAGTACGTAGAACAGCAGCCCGATGGCCAGTCCCGAAGACACTAAAGACACACCAAGGCTGATCCGGATCAGCCGGATTTCATCTGGCGCTAACTTGTGCTGACGCCACAGCCGGTAATGCAATAACGCCAGCAGCACCGCCAGAAAGGGGATGGGCGGGATGGGGGGCAGCGCAAGAATGGCGCCGAGCACGACCATGCGGTCATGGCGGCCGAGCCAGGCCCGAAATTTCAGGGCGGTGTGGGTGATTTCTTTTTCGAGAGCGCTTTGCATTGGGGGGTAACCCCTGGTGGGGTAGATGCTGCTGAAGGCTGAATTGTATTTTTGCGTTAAAAACTGAAAAATCATCAATATCTTTTCGGGTTATTTTGTTTGATGATAAATAAATTTACTGTGATTTCTTGCAGTTGTTTGGGGTGGCATGCATCACATTCGAATGTTTTATGGCTTTTTTGTGGGGCCGTGAATCGTGAAGGTCTGAATTCAAGGCTTTTGGCATAGTTAAAATTCGCAAAAAACAGTAAGCCGCCCTGAATAAAAAAAGCCCCCCAGGTGTTCCCTGGAGGGCAGTTGTCGGCGGTGAGGCGGGGCTCACCAAGGGTGTGCTTGGAATCTGTGGGCGCTTACCTGCGCGCCTTCAGATCAAACCTGTCCAGCTCCATCACCTTGTGCCACGCGGCGCCAAAGTCGTGCACAAAGCGCTCGGCGTTGTCGTGCTGGGCGTAGAACTCCGCCAGGGCGCGCAGTTGCGAGTTGGAGCCAAAGGCCAGATCCACCCGGGTGGCTGTCCAGCGCAGGGCGCCGCTCTGGCGATCCCGGCCTTCGTACAGATTGGCGCCCACGGGCTGCCAGACGGTGCCCATATCCACCAGATTCACAAAGAAATCCGCGCTCAGGCTGCCGGGGCGGGTGGTGAGTACGCCGTGGGGGCTGGCTTGGTGGTTGGCGCCCAACACCCGCAGGCCGGCCACCAGTACGCTCATTTCGGGGGCGCTCAGGGTGAGCAGCTGGGCCCGGTCGATGAGCTGTTCTTCGGGGGCCATGCGGTTCGGGGCCTGGACGTAGTTGCGGAAGCCGTCGGCCTGGGGTTCCAGCACCGCAAACGAGGCCGCATCGGTCTGGTCGGCCCGGGCATCGGTGCGCCCCGGGTTGAAAGGCAGGGCCAGCGCGTAGCCAGCGGCCTGGGCGGCAGCTTCAACCCCAGTGTTGCCGGCGAGCACGATCAAGTCCGCCAAAGACACCCGCTTGCCACCCGCCGCGCTGTTGTTGAAATCCTGCTGGATGCCTTCCAGTACGCCCAGCACCCGGGCGAGTTGGGCCGGCTGGTTGAGCGCCCAATCCTTTTGCGGGGCGAGGCGGATGCGGGCACCGTTGGCGCCGCCCCGCTTGTCGCTCCCCCGGAAGGTGGATGCCGCAGCCCACGCGGTGCTTACCCGCTCGGCCACGCTCAGGGGGCTTGCGTTGATGCGGGCCTTGAGGTTGGCGATGTCGGCGGCGTCGATCAGGGGGTGATCCACCGCCGGCAGCGGGTCTTGCCAGATCAGGTCCTCGGCGGGGACTTCCGGCCCCAGGTAGCGGCCCTTGGGGCCCATGTCCCGGTGGGTGAGCTTGAACCATGCCCGGGCGAAGGCATCGGCAAACACCTCGGGGTGGGCCAGGTAGTGGCGAGCGATGTGCGCATAGGCCGGGTCGAAGCGCAGGGCCAGATCGGCGGTGGTCATCATCGGCGCGTGCTGTTGGGTCGGGTCGTGGGCGTCGGGGATCATGTCCTCCGGGGCCACATCTTTAGCGCGCCATTGTTGGGCGCCAGCGGGGCTGTGGACCAGCTCCCATTCATATTTGAACAGCGTTTCCAGATAACCCATGTCCCAGCGGGTCGGGTTGGGTTTCCAGGCGCCTTCGATGCCGCTGGTGGTGGTGTCGCCGCCCTTGCCGCTGCCGTGCTGGTTGATCCAGCCCAGGCCCATGGCTTCCAGGGGGGCGGCTTCGGGTTCGGGGCCCACCAGACGCGGGTCGCCGGCCCCGTGGGCCTTGCCGAAGGTGTGGCCGCCGGCCACCAGGGCCACGGTTTCGTGGTCGTCCATGGCCATCCGGGCGAAGGTTTCGCGCACATCCCGGGCGCTGGCGATGGGGTCGGGCTTGCCATCGGGGCCTTCGGGATTTACGTAAATCAGCCCCATCTGTACCGCAGCGAGGGGGTTGGCCAGGTCGCGCTCGCCGCTGTAGCGGCTATCCGGCTTGTCGCTGGTGGCCAGCCATTCTTTTTCGGCGCCCCAGTAGATGTCTTCTTCAGGGGTCCAGATGTCTTCCCGCCCGCCCCCAAAACCAAAGGTCTTGAAGCCCATGCTTTCCAGGGCCACATTGCCGGCCAGGATCATCAAATCGGCCCATGAAAGGGCATTGCCGTATTTTTGCTTGATGGGCCACAGCAGGCGACGGGCCTTGTCCAGGTTGCCGTTGTCGGGCCAGCTATTGAGGGGGGCGAAGCGCTGGTTGCCCGTCCCGGCACCGCCCCGACCATCGGCGGTGCGATAGGTGCCGGCACTGTGCCAGGCCATACGGATGAACAGGCCGCCGTAATGGCCCCAGTCGGCGGGCCACCAATCCTGGGAGCAGGTCATGAGTGCGGTGAGATCCTGCTTGAGGGCCGCGTAATCCAGACTTGCAAAGGCCTGGGCGTAATCAAAGCCAGGCAGCGGGCTGGAGGCCGGCCCATGCTGATGCAGGATCGCCAGATTCAACTGCTTGGGCCACCAGCGGGCGTTGGATTGGCTGCCCTGGGTGGCACGGCTGCCATGATGAAAAGGGCAGCCGCCAGCAGTTGCGGCGTCGGCGCCGGTGTGGGATGCGCTCATGATGTGTCTCCTGTTGTTATGCCTGGGAACCTGAAAAGCACCGGACGGGGTGTGCCGTGTCAGTACACCTGCGCCAGGGCCGCCAGAAGCTCCAGCCAGTAA
>JAJTBM010000340.1 GCA_021286885.1 Rhodocyclales bacterium | reverse complement strand
AAACTCATTGGAGAGGGTGACCGCCAAGGGCATGGCGCCACCCAGGCCGAGGCCCGTCAAAAAACGCCATTTGACCAGCTCGGACAAATCCGCCGCCGTGGAAGAAATCAGGGTCGCCACCCCGAACAAGAAAACCATGCCGCACAGCAGATACTTGCGGCCCAGGCGGTCGGCGATGGGGCCAATCAGCACGGCCCCCAAGCCCAGCCCGGCCAGGGCCGCGCTCAGCACCGGGGCCAGCTCGGGCTTGCTGATGCCCCATTCCTTCACCAGGCTGGGGGCAATATAGCCAATGGCCGCCGTATCAAACCCATCCACCAGAATCACCAAAAAGGCGAGTAGAAACACCACACCTTGAAACCGGGAAAACCGGTTCTCATCGATGAACTGCTGGACGTCCAGCACTTTGCCTTGTTCCATTTGATTGTCTCCTACACCTTGAGGTGCTTGTATGCTTTGTGTCTTTGTATGAGTGTCGGGCTTGCCATTTTTAATGGACGCACCCGCTATGCTGCACTGCCTTTTACCGGCTGGCGGGCCCGCACCCGCGCCGTTGTTGTATCGATTCAATCCAACCCAAAACCTCAGCCCAGAACTACGGGACGATGGATTCTCCTTCCGCGTTCAATCGCCCAATACACGCCACCCCCACTAGCAGCTATACCGGTTTACTATGCAGCGCTGCAGCATTACTCCCCAGCCCCAGCAAACGCATGGCGTTCTGCTTCAGGATCAAGGGCGCCACCTCGGGCTTGAAGCCTGCTTTGGCAAAATCGGCCAGCCAGCGATCTGGGGTAATAAGCGGAAAATCCGATCCAAATAAAATGCGCTCCCGCAGCAAGGTGTTGGCGTATTGCACCAGCTGGGGCGGGAAATACCGGGGCGACCAGCCCGACAGGTCGATCCAGATATTCGGCTTGTGCAGGCACAGGGACAGGGCTTCGTCCTGCCAGGGCCAGCTCGGATGGGCCATCACGATCTGCATGTCGGGAAAATCAATGGCCACGTCTTCGAGCAGCATGGGATTCGAATTGGCCACCCGCAGCCCGCCCCCGGCGCGCATGCCACTGCCGATCCCCGAATGGCCGGTATGAAAAATTGCCGGCAGGCGGTATTCGGCGATGACTTCGTAAAGGGGCCAGGCAAAACGCTCATGAGGTAAAAAGCCCTGCACCGTGGGATGAAACTTGAAACCCCGCACGCCGTATTCTTCAATCAGGCGGCGCGCCTCCCGGGCCCCCATGCGCCCCTTGTGGGGGTCGATGCTGGCAAAGGCGATCATCATGTCGGCATTGGCCCGGGCGGCCTCGGCGATTTCTTCGTTCGGAATCCGGCGCCGGCCAATCTGGGTTTCGGCATCCACGGTGAACATCACCAGCCCAATCTTGCGCTCCCGGTAATAGGCCACCGTTTCGGCAATGGTCGGGCGCCGGTCCGAGCCAAAATACTTATCGGCGGCCCGGTCGAATTCATCCCCGAAATGGTCGTGCCCCTGACAGCAGGACACCTCCGCATGGGTGTGAAAATCAATCGCGATCAATTCGTCGCACTGCATTTCAGTGCCCTGGGTTTCAGCAGATTTCATCTGCACGCTCCTTGGTGCCGGTGGCCAAAAATTGGCCGATGCGTTGACCCACGTCGGGCCCGGTCTGGGTGAAAGCCGCCGTGAGGGATTCGACAAAACCGCCGGGGCCTGCGCCCATTTCGGCAATGCGCGGGAGGGCGGCCACAATGGCCCAATTGGCCAGGGGGGCGTTTTCCAGTACCCGGGCGGCCAGGCTTTCGGCCCGGGCCAGGGCGCTGCCCTTGGGCACCAGGTAATGGGACAGGCCCAGGCGAGCGCCCTCCTCTGCCTCCAGGCGGCGGCCGGTGAGCATCATTTCGCCCATGCGGTCGGCCCCCAGGATGCGGGCGATACTCACCGAGCCACCGCCCCCCACAAACACGCCATGGCGCCCTTCGGGCAGTTGGTAGAAGGTGGTTTCGTCTGCCACCCGGATGTGGCCCAGGGCCGCCAGCTCCAGCCCGCCGCCGATCACCGCGCCAGACAGGGCCACCACCAGGGGCCGGCCACAGTCGCGCAAGCGGCCAAATACCTGCTGCCAGCGCCGGGAAATGGCAAACACCTGGGCGGCGTCGCGCCCCTGGTGTTCGCCCAGATCCAGCCCCGCGCAGAAATGGGGGCCCCGGGCGGCCAGCAGCACCACCCCGGCCTGGGCCGGAATGGCGCCCACGGCGGCTTCCAGAGCATCCAGCATTTCTGCGTTGATGGCGTTGCGCTTGCGGGGACGATCCAGCACCAGGCGGTAACAGCCGCCGCTGTAGTCCACCTGCAACATTTCAGCGGGCTCCGGCGGGGGTAATGACGAAGGGATCCTGGCCCGCGTAGAGGCTGTCCACCAGCTCGGCCCGACGCCCCAGCACGGCGCGCTGGTTGATGGAGCCCTTGTCGGTGACTTCGCCGTGGTCGATGGACGGCAGGGTTTCCAGCAGGCGCAGCCAGGCCACCCGATTGGCGGAGCCGGTCGCGGTCTGGTTGATGCGCCCGAGCAGATCCGCAAAATAGGCGCGCACCGCCGGATGGGTCATCACCGCCAGCAAGTCGGCGTCTTCGTCCAGCCCGGCCAGCTGGCGGCATTCGGCCACCCGGCCAAAGATCAGCAGGCCGATGTCGTCCCGGTTCATCCCGGCCACCACCACATCCTGCACATAGGGGGCACCGCTGGTGATGACCCGGGCGCGCAGGGGGCCCACGCTCACAAAGGTGCCCGACGAGAGCTTGAAGTCTTCGGCGATCCGCCCGTCAAACACCAGGCCCAGGGCGGGATGGGCCTCATCCACAAACTTGAGGGCGTCGCCGGTGCAGAAATAGCCTTCCTCATCAAACACGGCCCGGGTCTGCTCCGGGTTGCGCCAGTAACCGGGCATGACATGGGGGCCGCGCATGCGCCCTTCCAGCTTGCCATCCACCAGCTTGACCTCACGGCCCGGCGCAGGCAGGCCCACGTAGCCAGCGCCCATCACCGAGCCGGTGGAGAACAGGCAGGAAGGCGAGGTTTCGGTCATTCCCAGGCCCACCATCATGCGAATGCGGTGGCCGCAATGGGCTTCGGTGACCCGGTCGAGGCGATCCCAGGCGGCCTGGGAGAGGCCCGCACCGGCAAAGAAGAACAGCTTGACCCGGGCAAAGAACACCTCCCGCAGCTGGGCATCCTGCTCCAGGGCCACGGTGAGGTCTTCCCAGGCCTTGGGCACGTTGAAATACACCGTGGGGGAAATCTCCCGCAGGTTGCGCAGGGTTTCGCCAAAGCGCCGGGGGGTAGGCTGGCCTTCGTCGATGTAGAAGCTGCCGCCGTTGTAGAGGGCGATGCCCACGTTATGGCTGCCGCCGAAGGTGTGGTTCCAGGGCAGCCAATCCACCAATACCGGCGGCTCGTCGGCAAAGAAGGGGAAGGTCTGGAGCAGCATCTGCTGGTTGGTGCAGAGCATCCGGTGGGTGGTGACCACCGCCTTGGGCAGCTTGGTGGAGCCCGAAGTGAACAAAAACTTGGCGATGGTGTCCGGCCCCACGGCGGCATGGGCCGCATCCACCCGGGTGGGCTGGGTGTCGAGCAGGGTCGCAAACGGCACGCTGTTGCGCCCCGGCACCTGCCCCTGGCCCAG
>JAJTBM010000339.1 GCA_021286885.1 Rhodocyclales bacterium | reverse complement strand
GGCCCCTTCGTGCTGGTGCTGGTGGGCGCCACCATCGTCGGCAGCATGGCCACCGTGTGGCACGGCCAGGTGAATCCGCCCCGCCCCGGCACCGTGCGCGAGTGGGACTACCCCGCCGGCGACATCCGCCTCGCCCAGGGGGCCGAAATGGGCCGCTTCCTGCTCGGCTCCACCGTGGTAATGCTCTTCCCCAAGGGCCGCATGGCCTTCAACCCGGCCTGGGCCCCCGCCCGCCCGATCCGCATGGGCGAGGCCATGGGGCGCCGCGCCGGCTGAGTCTTGAATCTGCCCGGCGCGGTTGCGTTGGCGGTGGTTTAGCGGGTGAAGGCCGTGCGCCGGATGTTCTCTTGGTACTGGAGCGCCCGCATGGGGATCATGTTGGCGAATTGCACAAAGCGCTCCATGTCTCCCAGCAGCAGGCGCACAAACTCCACGTCCTGGGCGGGCGCCTTGGCCAGTTGGGCGGGGTTCAGGTAGAAATACACGATGCGCGACAGCCGGTCGTAACGCCCGGCGAGCACTTCCTCTTGGCGCGGGTGCACCACCCCCGCCCCAAAATCCACCCCAATGATGCGCACCTGGCCCTCCAGAGCCCGGGCATCACCAATCGGCATGAATCCAAGGGCGCCCACCTCCCCCGCCACATAGTGGCCCGTGGCGCCATGCTCGGCAAAGTCTTTGAAATCCGAGCGGACAAAGCCCTTGAGCCCCACGCTCTCGCTGAAGAAACTGAAGGTGCCATGCTTGATCCCCACCCCGGCCACCTGGATGGGCAGGTCGGGCAGCGTGGGGCGCAGCTGCTTCCAGCGCATCAGCCGCCCCGCAGCGGCAGGCTCAAACAGGGCCTGGATTTCCTTGAGGCTCAGATCCTTGAGCCAGGTGTTCTGGCTGGACACCACCAGCACCACGGCATCCAGGGCCGCCGGCAGCTCGGTGTATTGGACTCCGTTGCTGGTACAGGCCTGGGCCTCTTCGGGCTTGATGGGGCGGGAGGCCCCCACCAGCGCCACCTTGCCGGCGCACAGCTCGCGGAAACCCGGCGTGGTGCCGCTCGCCTGGATCTGCAAGCGATACCCCGCATGGCCCCGGGCGTAGGCGATGCGCGCCGCCTCCACCACCGGCTCCACGGTATCGGAGCCCGCATAACGCAGCTCGGCCAGGGCCGAACCCGTCATGACCAGCCCCAGACCCACACCGGCCAGCACAGCGCGCAGGCCACGGAAAGAAGCAGCAGAAACCACACAGGACAGGGCCACGGAAACCTCCTGAAAGTCGTTGCACGAACAGCCCTTCCCCCTCGGAAAGGCCGGTCGGCAACGCTATCAAAAGCCCATGACGCCGGGTTTTAAGCTTTCATGACCTGTACATGACTGCAATAAACTGTGGCTTCAGGACGGGTCGCTGCCCCCGTCCCGGGCGGCCAGCTCGGCCAGCACCAGCGGAAACGCCGCGCTACCCACCAGGGCCACGCCCGACACGATCAACACCAGCCCGGCGCCTGATTCTTGCAGCATCGGATGCAGATCCGCCCCAAAGCCCAGCAGGAGCAGCGCCCCCGCCAGCAGGCAGAGGAGCCCCGGAATGCCCATCAGCCAGGCCCCGGCGGGCAGGCGGCGCAGGCCGCTCACGGGGCGACCTTGCGGAACACCAGATCCCACACCCCGTGGCCCAGCTTGAGGCCCCGGTTTTCAAACTTGGTGAGGGGCCGGTAATCGGGCTTGGGCGCATAGCCGGGCGCCCCATCGGCGCTATCCACGGTATTGGCGAGCAGGGGCTCGGCGCTTAGCACCTCCAGCATCTGCTGGGCGTACTCTTCCCAATCGGTGGCGCAATGCAGATAGCCGCCCGGCTGGAGGCGGGACGCAATCAGTGCCACAAACGGGCTCTGCACCAGGCGGCGCTTGTGGTGGCGCTTCTTGGGCCAGGGGTCCGGAAAATAAATATGCACCCCGGCCAGGGAGCCTTCGGGGATCATGTCGCGCAGCACTTCCACCGCGTCGTGCTGGACGATGCGCAGATTGGGAATGTCGCCTTCCTGAATCAGCTTGCACAGGCCGCCCACGCCGGGCGCGTGCACCTCGATCCCCACAAAGTCGTCCCCCGGCCGCACCTGGGCGATCTGGGCAGTGGCCTGGCCCATGCCGAAGCCGATTTCCACAATATGGGGCGCTTCGCGGCCAAATACCTGGTTGAGATCCACCGGCGCGGGGCGGTATTCCAGCCCGACCCGGGGCATCATCTCGTCCAGATAACGGTGCTGGGCATCGGACATGCGCCCCTGGCGCAGCACAAAGCTGCGGATGGATTGGGAAGTGAGGCGGCCCGAAGTCTGCTCGGCGCCGGCATCTTGCCCGGCCTGCTCGGCGGGGCTGGAGTGGTTTTCAGTCATGGTCGTGAGTGAGATCCAGAACGCAAAACGGCGCACCCCTGCGGGCGCGCCGTCGGAAACAATCAAAAACCGCCGGTCAGGAGCCAATCATCCCGGAGGTGGGCGAGCTGGGGCTCGCCGAATACAGCTTTTTAGGCATGCGCCCAGCCAGCCAGGCATCACGCCCCGCCTCAACCCCCAGCTTCATGGCGCGGGCCATGCGGATCGGGTCTTGGGCGAGCGCAATCGCGGTGTTCATCAACACCCCGTCGCAGCCCAGCTCCATCGCAATGGCCGCATCCGAGGCCGTGCCCACGCCCGCATCTACCAGCACCGGCACCTTCACGGCGTCGCGCACCAGTTGCAGATTCCAGGGATTGAGGATGCCCATGCCAGAGCCAATCAGCGAGGCCAGCGGCATCACCGCCACGCAGCCGATGTCTTCCAGCATCTTGGCCTGGATGGGATCATCGGTGCAGTACACCATCACCTGAAAGCCATCCTTCACCAGGGTTTCGGCTGCCTTCAGGGTTTCGGGCATGTTGGGGAACAGGGTATGGGCATCGCCCAGCACCTCAAGCTTCACCAGCGCGTGGCCATCCAGCAGTTCCCGCGCCAGGCGCAGGGTGCGCACCGCATCATCGGCGCTGTAGCAGCCGGCGGTGTTGGGCAGATAGGTGAATTCGGAAGGCGGCAGCGCATCCAGCAAGCTGGGCGCGTTCGGATCCTGGCCAATGTTGGTGCGGCGAATCGCCACCGTTACGATCTCGGCCCCGCTGGCGTCAATCGCCGCCCGCGTCTGCGCAAAATCCTTGTATTTGCCGGTACCCACCAGCAGCCGGGAAGAGTAGCTCTTGCCTGCAATCGTCAGCAAATCGTCCATCAAAGCGCCAGCCTGAAAAAATTGAGGGGCCCGCTCGGCCCCGGGAAAGACACAAGAACACCAGGAGCAGCCTAGCCGCCCCCCACCGCAACGACGATTTCGAGGCGATCGCCGTCCGCAAGTTCCGTCGTGGCGTGCTGCCCCTTGGGCACGATCTCGCCGTTACGCTCCACCGCCAGCCGCTTGCCAGCCAGCGCCATCTGCACCAGCAGCTCGGCCACCGTCAGCGGGGCCACCAGCTCACGGGTATCACCGTTGATGGTCAGGTTCATCGGACCGCATCCGTCACAAAAACACCCCGCCAGTTTATCACGCCCGCCCCTGTTGCCTCCGGCCCCCGTCCTGCGTAGAATGGCGACCTC
Organism: Rhodocyclales bacterium; assembly: GCA_021286885.1. GTDB lineage: Bacteria > Pseudomonadota > Gammaproteobacteria > Burkholderiales > Rhodocyclaceae > Zoogloea. The sequence continues at coordinate 62 of JAJTBM010000339.1, read as the reverse complement.
AGCGCCAGAGCGGGCGTCGTATAATGGTAATACCCTAGCTTCCCAAGCTAGAGCCGTGGGTT
>JAJTBM010000338.1 GCA_021286885.1 Rhodocyclales bacterium | reverse complement strand
GGCCCGGGGCTTCACTCCGGGGAGTGTGGTGCCTTTCAATCACTGACCATCGATCAAACCCAAGGAGGGCGCCATGTCCTCCAGGGCCGAGCCTCCGGGCCCGCTTCCTGTGTATCAGGAGCGGGCCCGGGGCTTTTGTGGGTAGGGCTCAGAACTTGAGATTCAGCGCCGCGTACAGGGCCCGGCCCATGCCCGGTACCGGGATGCCGTAGGGGCTGCCCATGCCGTTCAGGGCCATGGTCATGCCCTGGCCGATGTAGGCGCCGCCCAGGGGGTTGGCGTACTGCTGGTTGAGGGCGTTCTCCAGCCCCAGTTCGATGCGGGCCTGGGTGCCGGCCTGTTTCCAGTCGTAGCGGACGCGCAGGTTGAGGAGGCCGTAGCCGCTGGTTTCCATCTCGTTGCGCACTCCAGATACATCATGCTTGCCCCGCACCAGCACGCTTTCGAGGGTGCTGGTCCAGCTGCCCAGCTGGTGTTCCAGGGCGAGGCGGGCGTTGAGGGGCATCACGTTGTAGAGATGATCCCCGGTGTCCCGGTTGCTGCCGTGGGTGTAGCCCAGGTAGCCGCGCCCGGTCAGGCTGCCCCAGCCGGCACCGCTGGCCACCGGGAAGAAGCCCGAGAGGTCAAGGCCGTACAGGCGCGCATCCTGGTTGGCGAGGCTCAGATAGACGAAGCGCCCGCTGTTCAGGTTGGTGGCGGCCTTCACACAGGCGGGGTTGGCCGGGCCGCAGCGCACCGCGTCGATGTAGTTGTCCACCAGGGTGTAATACGGGGTCAGGCGCAGGCCCCAGACCTGGCGGGTGGGGTCGTGCCAGTCGGCGCTCACGCTCAGGGTGTGGGCCACTTCGGGCTTCAGATCCGGATTGCCCACGTAGCCGTTGCCATCATTCACCCAGTTGTTCATGGTCATCGCCATGCCGCCGGTGGACCAGGTGTAGCGCTCGTAGAGGCTGGGGGAGCGGGTCTTGCGGGAATAGCCGCCTTCCAGTTGCAGGGTTTCGCTGGCGCTGTAGCGGGCGAGGGCGCTCAGATCCAGGTTGTTGTCGGAGCGGGCCCGGTCTTTGGCATTGAAGGCGCTGGCATCGGTGTTGTAGCCGCTGTTGTAGCCATGCACCGCGCCGCTGTCGGTTTTGACCTGGCTATGGCGGGCGCCGAGCAGGGCGCTCCAGCGGGCATCGAGGGCGCCTTCCCATTCGGCGTAGAAGTCGATCCGGTCCCGCTGGCCGTTGTGGATGTTCACGAAGGTATCCGGCGCCATGCCACCGCCGGAGGGATCCCACCAGTCATTGAGCCGGTATTGCTGGAGTTCGGCCCCCACGCGTAGCACGTCCTGTTCGTTGAGCAGCACGCTGGCCTTGAAGGCGGCGCCGGTGTTTTTGCCCTCGGTGTCCATGGGCATGCCCGGCACGGTGGCGCTGGCGCCGTACCAGAACAGCTTGTCGGCCCCGAAGTTCATGCTGTGGCGGGTGTGCTCGTGGTACACCCGGGTTTCCAGGGTGCCCCAGTCAAACCGACCTTCGTAACCCAGGTTGACCTGGGTGCTCCGGTTGTCGGTCATGTCCATGTGCTGATTGGGAAAGTTCTGGTAGGGGATGTGCTGCAGGCCCAGCTTGAGGGTGAACAGGTGGTTGGCGTTGCGCAGCGCCATGTCCAGGGCCTGGTTGGTGGTCTTGTAGGCGGAGGAACCCACTTCGTCCCCGGCGATCCAGTGGCTGCCCTTGATGGTGTTGGTGGCCTGGTAGCCGGGCTTGAAGGCCTTGGCGGCGGTGTAGTTGCTGGATTCGGCCGTGGCGCCGGTGTAGCGCACGCTCAGGTTTTCGTTGGCCCAGCTGGCGCTGGCGTTCACGCCCCGGGCATTGCCGTTGCTCCGGTAAAACGTGCCCAGCTCGCCGCTGGTAAAGCTGCCTTCGGCGGCGGTGGCGAAGCGCGGGGTTTTGGATTTGACCACAATCGCGCTGCCCAGCCCGTCGCCGCCCACGCTCACCGGGGTGATGGCGGAATACACCGCGACCTCGGCCAGATTGCTCGGGTCCAGGTAAGAGAGGGGCGGGTTCATGTGGTTGGCACAGGCGGAGATCAGATCCATGCCGTCGATGCTGATCCGCAGCCGGTCATCCGCCAGCCCGTGGATCACCGGCAGGCTGGAGACGCCTCCGGCGCTGCTCAGGTCCACACCCGGCACGCTGCGCAGCAGGCGGGCCGTATCGGCGGTGGAGAGTGGGCTCAGGCGGCGCGCCTCCAGCCGGTTGGTGGGGGCATTCAGGCCGGGCAGGCGCGGGGCCTGGACTTGGATTTCTTCGAGTGGCTGGAGGGCTTCGGCGGCCTGCTGGGCCTGGGCTGGCTGGGCCAGCAGGCCGCTCATGCAGGCCAGGGCAACAGCGGCAGAAAGAGGGCGCGGGCGATGACGCATGGATGGCTTTCAGTGTTGTATAAGAAAACACTGAATTGTCCTGAGCCTCATGGCCCTTGCCGATGCGGCATGGTGTCGCAGCCCGGGCTGGAGGCTGGCCCGGGGTTTGCCGGAAAGCCCGGTTTAGCGGCTGGTGGGCAGGTAGCCCATGGCGGCCGAGATTTCGGCGGCGGTCTGCTTGATGATGGGTACCCAGTCCGGGTTGAAGCGTTCGGAAGGGGTCGATAGCGACAGGCCGGCGATCAGCTCGCCGCTATCGTCGCGGATGCCGGCGGCGATGCAGCGCACCCCGTTTTCCACTTCGTCCATGTCGTAGGCCACGCCATGCCGGCGCACCTTGTCCAGTTCTTTTTCGAGGCCTTGGAGGGTGGTGATGGAGGTGGCGGTGCTGGCGGGCAGGTTGGTGCGCTTGGCGTAATCGCGCACTTTCTGGGGGCCGTCTTCCACCAGGAAGAGTTTGCCGGTGGCGGTGGTGTGCAGGGGCGCCCGGGCGCCCACGATATGCACCACGCGCACGGCGGAGCGGCCGCTGGACGTCCGCTCCACATACACGATTTCATCCCCGGCCCGGATGCCCAGGTTGACGCTCTCGCCGGTGGTGGCGTGCAAGCGCTGCATGGCGGGCATGGCGGTTTCGCGCAGGGAAATGCGGGATTTCACCAGACTGCCCAGCTCCAGCAGGCGGATGCCCAGCCGGTAGATGCCTGCGTCGCTGCGTTCCACAAAGCCGCTGTGGGTCATGGCGCCAAGGATGCGGTGGGCGGTGGAGGGATGCAGGCCCGTCTCCAGGGCCAGTTGCTTGAGGGGCACCGGGTCTGGATGTTCGGCCAGCACTTCGAGCAGCTTCATCATCCGTTCGATGACCTGGATCGAGTTCTTGGAGTTGTTTTCTTGCGTGGTCAACGGTCTTACTCGGGTGGTGAGTGGTGAAGGGTGAGTGATCAATCAGAGGATGCGAATGTTAACGCAGGTCATGCCATTTCGCCTAATGAAATGCCCGTGACGCCCATTACGGCAGCCGTGGTTCAGGTCTTGATCGAAAAGGGCGTGAAGTCGGTGTTCCGGTCGTAGTGGTCCACCCCTTCGGCCCGCTTCAGAAAGCCCACGATGGCGTAGGTGAAGGGCGTGAACAGGGTTTCCACGGCCACCTTGGTTACAAACTGGGCGAGCATGATGCCGGGCAGCAGCTCGTTGGGGATCAGGCCCGAGTTCCAGAAGGCGAGGGGGTAGAACAGCAGGCAATCCACCCCTTCGCCGAAGATCGTG
>JAJTBM010000337.1 GCA_021286885.1 Rhodocyclales bacterium | reverse complement strand
CACCGTTGTTGACCGTCAACCCGGGCCAGGTCTGGAAACCAGCTTCGCCAATGGGGGACAAATTTCCGTCAGCCATCCCGAGCCCTGGGCCAACCCTTCGGCCCCCGCCACCGTACTGCGCTGGCTGGGCCGTGCCGACGCGCCCCTGCTATTCCGCTTCCGTCCGGATAAAGCCCAGTGGCGCTGGTCTCTGGGCTTCCTGCGGGAATGCCTCCCCCGGCGCACCGCCCGTAACACAGCGGCCATCGCCAACCTGGCCCTGTACAGCCAGCATTGCCTACGCGAACTGCGCGAATCCACCGGGCTGGAGTACGAAGCCGGCAGCGGGGGCCTCCTGCACCTGTTTCACACCCGCAAGGAAATCGCCCAGCTCCCCAAGAAACAGCGCATTCTTCAGCAGTTCGGCATACGCAGCCAGATCCTGAGCCGGGACGAGATGGTGCACATCGAACCCTCCCTGGCGAGCATCGCCCCCCGGCTGGCGGGCGCCCTGCATGGGATAGACGATGAAACCGGCAATGCACACCTGTTCTGCAAGGCCCTGGCCCAGCGCTGCGTAGAGGCCGGCGTGCGCTTCATGTTCGACAACACCGTGCAGTCGTTTGACTTTGTCCGGGGTCAGATCCATGGGGTGCGCATCATGGACTCCTACAATCGGAGCGGGGTACTGCGGGCCGATGCCTTTGTGCTCGCAGCCGGCAGCTACAGCGCCCGCATCGCCCAGCGGATCGGAGAAAAACTCCCCATCTATCCGGTCAAGGGCTATTCCATCACCGTCCCGATACGCGACCTGGAGCGGGCACCCCACGTTAGCCTGACAGATGAATCCAGACGCATCGTTTGCTCCCGGCTGGGCAACAACATCCGGGTTGCGGGCACGGCAGAGATCAACGGTTTCGACCTGCGTCCCAACCCAGCCCGCAGTGCGGCCCTGGTGGCCTGGCTGGAAACCCATCTGCCCGGCATCAGCGACACCAGCCGGGCCGAACACTGGTGCGGCCTGCGCCCCGCGACCCCAAGCAATGTGCCCATCATTGGCCACAGCCAGATCGCCAACCTGTATTTCAACACTGGCCATGGCACCCTGGGCTGGACCCTGGCGTGTGGTTCGGCCAAATCCCTGACCGACATCATGATGGGGCAACATCCGGGGCTGGACTTCCCGTTCCGGCTTTAAACCACCCCCCTCACTCCCCAGTGGAGGCGGCTGCATCCTCGAAGAGGCGCTGGTAAACAAAGGCCGAGAGCACCAGCGCATCCTCGGGGGTAAGCTGCTCAAACTGCAGCCCGTGCCCTACCACGGGCGGGCTGCCTTCAGGGCCGGGCATGTAGTGGATGGAGCGCAGCAGCGCATTCAGGCTGAGGTACTGCTCACCACCATTCACCTGCAGCCGAAACTTCAGGCTGATCTTATCGTTCTTCACGCCCGCCAGCCCCTTGCCCACAAACATGGCCCCCCCGGTACTCAGATCGGTGATCGTACCTGCATGGGTTTTCTGGTTCGCGCCGGTCACGGCGGTGATCAAATTGACTGGGCAGCGGGCCCCCCGCCGAATCGAAATTCCTCTCACCAACACGGGGTAGCTCATGTGCAGATAGGGATAGGGGGTATTCACCACTTTCTGCACGGTGGACTGAAACGCGTACACGCTCTTGCCCGAGAACAGCCGCACCACAAAGCTCTGCCCCTCCCGCAGCAACAGCACGCGACCATCCACCACCGGCGTACTCACCAGCACGCTGCGCCCCTGGAGATAACCGATCAGTTTGACGTAATGGCGTGCTTCTTCGCCTTGGGCTTGCAACTGCATGGTTTCACCCACATACAGCCGTACGTCTTCGAGGGGGCAGGAGATTTCGGTGGCGCGTCCGGCAGGCGCCGGCTCGGGCGTTTCTTCGACCTTGCGAAACAAGCCTCGTCCCAACAGATGCTGACGCTGCCCCTCGCTTTGCAGCACAGCGCCCCGGGCCAGCAGAAGCTTGTTGCGGGCGTCAAACAAGGGCCAGGCCAAGGGCTGGCCCAACTGGATTTCTTCTTCAGCAACGCGGACGAAAGACATGGTGTGCGACCCATAAGGAAACTGCCACACATCCTATCGGCACTAGAAGTCAAATCTTGACCACAGAGAAAGCATGGTCAATCAAACACTGGCTTGCATATCAGACACCCGGGGCGTCAGGCGCGCTGGGAGGGGATGCCCTGCGAGCCAGGAGGGCCGCAGCGACCCGGCCCAAACCCTGGGCCTCCAGATTTTGCACCAAGGCCAACAGGCGAAGATTTTCCTGGGTGCGCTGGGCGGGTGTCAGGTGCGCTGCGTCGGCTTCTGCGCCGGATGAGACCAGGGCTTTGAGGGCCAAAACCGCGCTCGGGCAGCACCCTGCATTGCGCAGGATGCGGTTGCTCATCCGAAGCTCGGCGGGGATTAAAGGATCTTCATCCAGATCCAGCGGCCTGCCTTCCCCCGGCAAGCCGCTCAATTCGCCCCGCGCCAGGGCACCCCGGATGCGTTCTTCGGCCAGCAGATCGAAGATGCTCATCCGGACTGCACCACAGGCAATGGGATCAGGCAGCCTCAGAGGCGGCAGCCGCTTGGGCCGGCGGAGTGCAACATGCACCTTCGGCCTCTTCGGCGCTGGGCGGATTGCGGATCTCGCCGGTAGCCGGGTCAAAGTCGATGGAAGCCAAATACGCCGCCAGCGCCGCGTCCATGGACTCCACATGGTTGGTAAACCAGACGGGCAGCTCCTGGATCAGCTGGCGCGTGAGTGCCACATCACCATTGACCAAGCGCTTGCGCACATCCTTGCAGACCGCCAGAACGCGGTCATGTTCAGCCTTGTGGCACCCCGGAAAGCCTACGAGTTCCATCCAGTGATTTTCTTGATCGAAGTGGGCGATGGTGTGTTCGATGAACACATCCAGCTCGGCCAGCAGCGCTTCGCTTGAGGGTGCGGCCGCCAGGCGGTTGCAATCCTCGACAAACTCCTCGTGGGTTTCATCCATCGGACCCAAACCCAGTTGCAGCTTTTCGGTCCATTCCATGACGGCCATGCAGATACCTCTATTGCCAGTGTTGCAAATGCAGATTTTGATTCGGGCTGGCCACCAGTCTAGGCGGGCAGCCCTGGTCAGCACCTTGTGCCAAGTCAAGCCACGCCCGGGGCATGGCAGACGGAACTACTTGACGATCTTCAGATGACCACGCCCAAAACCGCCCTTGGCGGGCGCAGGGGACGGGGTTTCCGGGCCTTTGTCATCGCTCTCGAGGACCGGCTGGGCGGCGCTGTCAGGTGCCGCGTCGGCCTGCTCACCGTCCGCCAACTGGACTTCAAAGGCCATCCCATGCCCGTTTTCCCGGGCATAAATGGCGGCGACGTTTTCGATGGGTACCGAGATGTTCTGGGCCACACCACCAAAGCGCGCCTGGAAAGACACCAGATCATTGCTGATCTGAAGATTCTGGGTGGCCGTCATGCTGACATTGAGCACGATCTGGCCATCCTGCACATAGGCACGAGGCACGACGGTACGGCCATTTACAGCCACGGCCAGATAGGGCGTGTAGCCTTGATCGGAACACCACTCATAAATGGCGCGGATCAGGTAAGGCTTGGTGGAAATTTCGCTCATGGGCACGCTCATAGGCAGTTTCCTGCAAAAAGGGGCCGCTGTGCGGCCCCTG
>JAJTBM010000336.1 GCA_021286885.1 Rhodocyclales bacterium | reverse complement strand
GTGGACGGCAAGCCACCTGCCACACTGAACGCACAAGCTGAGCAAGAATCACTTAATCAAAATTCCGCTCAAGCAGAAAGCATGAAACTGCGCTCAGAACTCATGTCCGCCCTTAAACAGTATATCGTCAATGCTCATTTAACCCAGTCACAAGCAGCCAAGGTTTTCGGTGTGACACAGCCCCGGATTTCCGACCTTACGAGAGACAAGGTTGATCTTTTTGGACTAGATGCATTAGTGAATATGGCAGCAACGGCTGGCCTTCACGTGGAAATGCACGTTCGAAGAACGGCATGATTTCGACAGCCACAAGCATGCCAAGCAAAAACAAAAACGGCCCACATGGGCCGTTTTTCGCTTACTACTCGTCATTTACGAGCAAAGACTAGCCCCCATCTTCTCACGAATGCCTGCCTGCTGTCTCAACCAGGATCTACTTTTTTTCTCCACGATCCGGCCATCTTCTCAAATAGCGCTGGCACGGCGAAAATAAGGGGCCATCGGAAAACTAGGCTGGCGCCGCACCCAAAAATACGCCCGATTGAAGAACAGCATGTAAGGCAAGAGCACGGCCAGGCCCAGGATGAACAGCACGAAGCCCACCAAGCGGCCCGGGGTTCGGGTCTGCAGATCCCGCTGGAGTAGCGCGGTAATCCACTGCAGGGTGCCATTCGCCCACTCGCAGTATTCGCACCAAAACTGATCCATCCCGCGCAGGGCAGCAATCCGGTGGCGGTCGAAGTTGTAGATGGGGGGGCAGCGGCAAGCCGGGCTACGCAAGCGATCCAGCACTCCGCCATAGATCAGGGCCGCGACAAAATACGGCAGCAAAAAGAACGAGAAAAACAAAATCATCAACATCCCGAGCAAGGGCCCGACTGGAAGCAGGCGCTGCAGGTGCTTCACATTGACCACTTCGCGGATAAACTTGTCGAAGCTGATTTTATGACTCATGGGCATCCCCAGTTCCATCCGGCACAACAGGCTAAAATCTGGCAGAGCCACATCGCACCCAGGCATTTTACGCTGGAAAATCCGGTATCAGGGTATCGAAGCTCGCCAGAGAGTCACTAAAACTCGGCCTTTCACTCCGTAAATTTTAGCGCCCATCGAGTGCTGCGCTGCCGCTCTGATAGCTTTTCACCTTTTTCCTGTCGGATGCACCAAGCAGGCGTCCATCTCGTGTCACCCACAGCCTACAGTCCCAACACCATGGATTGCACTCACGATCTGCGTAATAGTTCATTTCTCCTCGTGGATGACCACACCCTGTTCCGCACGGGCCTCAAGCTGGTGCTGCAAGACTGCATTGGTCTTACACAAATTCACGAGGCAGGCTCCATCATGGAAGCCCTCGAAAAGCATGCAGGGCAGCGCTTTGATTTGATTCTGCTGGATGTACAGCTGCCTGGCCTGAATGGGCTGGATGGGGCCAAGGTGTTGGTGGAACACTTCCCGGATGCACGGATCCTGGTGGTATCGGGCAGTTCGGAGCAGGCGGGCATCCAGGCGGCGCGGGTGCCGGGGGTGAGCGGGTTTGTGGCCAAATCGGCCCATCCGAGCGAGATTGAAGCGGCCATTCGCAATTGCCTGAATGGGGTGCGCCACTTTCCTGAGCAACCCACCCAGCTTGCGGGGGCAGACGGTAAATCAAGCCTGACCCCGCGCCAGAGGGACGTGCTGGATCAGCTCGCCCTGGGGCATTCCAACAAGCTGATTGCCCGGGAGCTGGGCGTTGCCGAAAACACCGTACGGGTGCATGTGGCGGCAATTCTGGATTACCTGGGCGTGGATAACCGGCTGGAAGCAGTGCTGGAAGCCCAGCGTCTGGGGCTGGTGCGCAGCCCCTCATGAAAACCTGGCGTCTGCCCTGGCTCGGCTATGATGCGCCCGCCCTGCTGGCGGCCCAGATGGAGTTGATCGACCGGAGTTTTGGCACGGCCATGCTGGGCTGCTTTCTGGCATCGGCGTTTCTATCCCTCGGTTTGCAGCGCGCCCCCGGCAGCCTGCCCATCTGGCCCTGGAGCCTGGGCATGGGGATGCTGTGCGCCCTGGGGTATTTTGGGCGCCCATGGCTGGTGGAGCGCTGCACCCCCAAGGGCGCCCTGCGCTACGCCCAGGCCATGAGCATACAGCTGGGGGCCCTGGGCCTCCTGTGGGGTGCGGGCGGCTGCCTTTATATGGATCTGGCTGATCTGCCCACGGCCCTGAGCCTGCTCACGGTGATTGCCGGGATGTGCGCGGCGGCGCTTTCGGTGTTTTCCCCCTGCCTGCCGGTGACAGTGCTGTATCTGGTGGGGGCCATCGTGCCGGTGTGGCTGAGCTTTCTAGTGGGCTCGGGCAGTGCCTATCTGGCCCTGCATCTGGGGATTCCGCTGTTTTTGGTGGTGCTGCTGCTGTTTGCCCACAACCATTACCGGGTGATTCGCCACTCCATCGAATTGCGCTTTGCCAACCTGGATCTGGTGGAGCGCCTGCAGGAGCAGCGCCAGCGCGCCGAAGAAGCCGGGCGGGCCAAGATGGTGTTTCTGGCCTCGGCCAGCCACGATTTGCGCCAGCCCCTGCATGCCCTCAATTTGTTTACCGTCACGCTGCGCCGCACGGCCCTGAGCGGGCGCCAGAGCGAGCTGCTGGGCCATATCGAAGCCTCCGCCGGGGCGGCCCGGGAGATGCTCAACGCGCTGCTGGATTTCTCCAAACTAGAGGCCGGCGTAGTGAAGCCCCGCCCGGTGGCCGTGCGGCTCCAAGCCCTGTTTCGCCGGCTGGAAGATGAATTTGCGCCCCAGGCCGACACCAAGGGTCTGATCTACCGCACCCGGGATACGTCCATCCTGGTCCAGACCGACCCCCAGCTGCTGGAGCTGATTCTGCGCAATTTCATCAGTAACGCAATCCGCTACACCGAAACCGGCGGCTTGCTGATTGATTGCCGCTGGCGGGGCACGCGGGCAGTGGTGGAAGTCTGGGATACCGGCATCGGGATTCCGGCCAGCCAGCACAAGGCCATCTTTCGGGAGTTTCACCAGCTGGGCAACCCGGAGCGGGACCGGCGCAAGGGGCTGGGCCTGGGGCTGGCGATTGTGGATGGGCTGGCCCAGGCCCTGGGGGTGAAGATCGAAGTGGCCTCGCGCCCAGGGCGGGGCTCGGTGTTCCGGGTGTGGCTGCCCCTGGCCCGGGCGCTACCGCCCCAGGCGACACCCCCGCTACCCATGGGCGCCCGATCACTGCCCCCCGGGCTGCCCGTGCTGGTGATCGACGATGATCCGGCCATTCTGCTCGCCATGGGCGAGTTGTTGCGGGGCTGGAGCCTCAACTGCGTGTGTTGCGAAACCGAGGAAGAAGCCCTCGCCCAGGTGGCACGCCAAACGCCCGCCCTGGTGATCGCCGATTACCGGCTGCGTAGCCACCGCACGGGCCAGCAGGCCCTGGATGCGATTCATCGCCAACTGGGAACAGTACTGCCGGCCATCATCCTGACCGGCGACACGGCCCCCGACCGGCTGCGGGAAGCCCTCGCCAGCAGCGCGGTGCTGATGCACAAGCCGGTGGATGTGGATCAGCTCCACGCCACCATGCTGCAACTCCTGGCGCCAGACCCTGCACTTAACCCGGCAGCACCAGCTTGAGCAATTCTTCCAGGGGCGGTACCTCCGGGTGACGCTGGCCCTGGAGCGGGGGCTGATCC
>JAJTBM010000335.1 GCA_021286885.1 Rhodocyclales bacterium | reverse complement strand
CAGGAGAGATCAAGGGGTCAGGGCCAAGCCCAGCATCTCCGCCGCATGGCTGCGAGTGGTGTCGGTAATGTGCACACCGCCCAGCATCCGGGCGATTTCCTCGATCCGCTCGGGATTGCTCATTTGATGAACCCGGGACAGGGTCTGACCATCGCGGGTTTCCTTGGCGATGCCCCATTGCCAGTTGGCCTGGGCTGCCACCTGCGGCAGGTGGGTGACGCACAACACTTGCCGGTCGTCACCCAGCTGACGCAGCAGCCGGCCGACAATCTCGGCCACCCGCCCGCCGATCCCCACATCCACTTCGTCGAAGATCAGCGTGGGCGCTGACGCGTTGCGGCTGGTGATCACCTGAATCGCCAGCCCCACCCGGGAGAGTTCGCCCCCCGAGGCCACCTTGGCCATGGGTCGGGGCGGCTGGCTGGCGTTGGCACTGATCAGGAATTCGACGCTTTCCAGCCCACAGGCGGCCCCTTCGGGCAGGGGGCGCAGCGCAATTTCAAAACGACTCCCAGCCATGGCCAGGGATTGCAGGGTGTCGCACACGGCGCTTGCCAGCGCGGCAGCCACCTGGGCACGGCGGGCCGACAAGCCACGGGCTTCGGCCATGAAGGCCTCCCGGGCCAGGGCTTCTTCCCGGGCCAGGGCTTCCGGGTCGGAACTGCGCACCAGGCTATCGAAACGGGCCCGGCTGTCGTCCAGCACCTCCACCAAACCTTCGGGCTGAACCCGGTATTTGCGGGCCATGGCGGTCACGTCGTGGATGCGTTGCTCCAGCAGCCCCAGGCGCTCCGGATCCAGATCAAGCCTGTCCTGGTAGCGGCGCAGGGCGTGATAGGCCTCATCCAGCTGGATGGCAGCCCCCGAGAGCAACTCGGCCACCTCGCCCAGCTGGGCATCGTGGGTCAGCATTTCGGCGACCCGCTGCTGCAGGCGTTCGAGCTGGCGGGTGACGGCGTAATCGCCTTCGGCCAGCCCATCCAGGGTTTCGGCGCAGCCGCTGATGAGCCCGGCGGCATGGGAGAGGCGCTGGTGTTCCTGGTTGACCTGCTGCCATTCGTCCACGCCAAAGCCCAGTTCTTCGAGCTCCTTGATCTGCCAGCCCAGGAGTTCCCGTTCCCGTTCGGAAGACGAGGCCCCCGCTTCGGCGGCCTCCCGCGCCCGGCGCAGGGCCGCCCAGGCGCGATACAAACGGGCCACCTCATCGGCCAGGGGCATGAGCCCCCCGTGGGTATCCACCAGATCCTGCTGGACTTCGGTGCGCAGCAAGGCGTGATGGGCGTGCTGGCCGTGGATGTCGGCCAGCATCTCGCCCGCCGCACGCAACTGGGCCAGGGCCACCGGCGTGCCGTTGAGCCAGGCCCGGGAACGCCCGCCCGCATCGATCACCCGGCGCAGGATCAGGGTTTCGTCTGCCTCCAGGGCCTGGGCTTCCAGCCAGGCGCGCAGGCCGCCGCCCTGGGGCAGATCAAACTCGGCCACGATCTCGGCCCGGGGCTGGCCGGTGCGCACCATCCCGTTTTCAGCCTTGTTGCCCAGGGCCAGGCCCAGGGCATCGAGCAGAATGGATTTGCCGGCACCGGTTTCGCCCGTCAGGGCTCCAAAACCGGCACCGAAGGCCAGGTCAAGCTGATCAACGATGACAAAGTCGCGTATCGAGAGATGGCGCAGCATGGGGGCAGAAAAACACAGAAAGACTCGAAAGGACGGGAAAGCGTGGCACTTGGGCCGGCAGACCGCCCGCCCTCAGCCGTGGCGCGGAGTGGAGCTCCACTGGAGCTTTTCCCGCAGCATCGCAAAATAACTGTAGCCCGGCGGGTGCAGCAGCTTCACCTGATGGGGCGCCCTGGCAATTCTTACAGTGTCGCCAGCGCGTGTATCGTAGCGAGTCTGTCCGTCAAAGTGAACCCGCGAGTCATGGGGCGGCAGCAGCACGATTTCGATCCGGCAGTGATCCGGCAAGGTGATGGGGCGCGCCGTGAGGGTGTGGGGGCACATGGGCACCAGCGCGATGCCGGCCACGTTGGGGTGCAGGATGGGGCCGTTGGCCGAGAGGGCGTAGGCGGTGGAGCCGGTGGGGGTGGAGATGATCATGCCGTCGGAGCGCAGGGTGTAGACGAACTCCCCGTCGATGCGCAGATCAAACTCGATCATGCGCCCCAGCTCCCCCTTGTTCACCACCACATCATTGAGGGCCACCGTATGAAACACCCGCTTGCCCGCCCGGATCACCTCGGCATCCAGCAGCACCCGGCTTTCTTCGGTGTAGTTGCCGGCCAGGATCTCGTCCACTTTGGTGAGGGCCTCATCCCGGGAGATGTCGGTCAGAAAACCGAGCCGCCCCTGATTCACGCCCGCCAGGGGCACCTCGTACTCGGCCAGCCGGCAGGCGCTGTTGAGCAAGGTGCCGTCACCGCCCAGCACGATGGCCAGGTCTGCATTCACGCCGATGTCTTCGTAGCTGGCCACCGCATAGCCGGCGGTCAGCCCGGTGGCGCTGGCGGTCCCCTGCTCGATCAGCACCTTGAGCCCGCGATCACGCAGGTGATTGGCCAGCCGCAGCACGGCATCGGCCACCTCAGGGCTCTGATAGCGACCAATCAGGGCAATGGTCTTGAATTCGCTGTTCATGGGCCGATTAAACCACAATCCGGATGACACTCGCAGTCACACTGGAACGAAGCTTGCTGCCCTTGGCTGCCATCGTTGCAGTTGGCGCTTCTCAGGAGCCGCCAGCTTCCTTAGAATCTTCCGGACTCCTTGCCTTGACCGCCATGACCAGCCTCGATCACCGCTCCCAGATCCTCCTCAAAACCCTGGTCGAGCACTACATTGCCGAAGGCCAGCCGGTGGGCTCCCGGGCCCTGTCCCGCTACTCGGGGCTCCAGCTCTCGCCCGCCACGGTGCGCAATGTGATGGCCGACCTGGAAGAACTGGGCTTCATCGCCAGCCCCCACACCTCCGCCGGGCGCATACCCACCGCCCGGGGCTACCGCTTTTTTGTGGATACCCTGCTGCGCGTCCAGTCCATCGAGACCCAGCACTTTCAGGAACTGCAAGATCAGCTCCAGCCGGGCCAGCCCCAGCGGGTCATCAGCGCCGCATCCCAGCTACTGTCGGGGCTGACCCACTTTGCTGGAATCGTGATCACCCCGCGCCAGGAAAGCATCAAGATCCGTCAGATCGAGTTCGTGAGCCTGTCGGACACCCGCATCCTGCTGATCCTGGTCACCACCAGCGGCGATGTGCAGAACCGCATTCTCAACACCAAACGGGCCTACTCCCCTTCCGAGCTGGTCACGGCGGCCAACTACCTCAACCAGAATTTCTCCGGCCTGGCCTTTCCCGAAATCCGGCTGCGCATCCAGCAAGAGCTGCTCCAACTGCGCACCGACATGGGCGAGCTGATGACCGCCACCGTCGAAGCCGGCAGCGAAGCCCTCGAAGAGAGCCAGCAACCCTGCGTGATCTCGGGCGAAACCAACCTGCTGGATGCCGAAGACCTGTCCTCCAACATGAGCCGGCTGCGGGATCTGTTCAAGCTGTTCGAGCAGAAAACCAGCCTGATGCAAATCCTCGACATCTCCAGCCGGGCCGAAGGGGTGCAGATCTTCATCGGCCACGAATCCGGCCTCAGCCCCCTGGACGAATGCAGCGTCATCACCGCCCCCTATGAGGTCGATGGCCAG
>JAJTBM010000334.1 GCA_021286885.1 Rhodocyclales bacterium | reverse complement strand
GACACAGCCCCGGCCAGCGGCCGGCGCGCGACGAGCGGGCGCGGATGTGTCAAAATTCAGGGCTTTGCGGCCTTTTGCGATGCCGCCGCGCCCCGATTCCGTTGATTGAAGAGCCCAAAATGTCCGACCAGACCAACACGCCCGCCCAGGACGAAAACCACCTGATCGCCGAACGCCGTCAGAAGCTCGCCGAATGGCGCGCCAGCGGCAAGGCGTATCCGAACGATTTCTCCCGGGAGAACACCGCCGGCAAACTCGATGAATTCTATGGCGAGAAATCCGCCGAAGAACTCGAAGCACTGCCCGTGGAAGTGAAAGTGGCCGGCCGCATGATGCTGCGCCGCGTGATGGGCAAGGCCAGCTTCGCCACCCTGCAGGATGTGTCTGGCCGCATCCAGGTGTACGTGACCCGCGACGGTGTGGGCGAAGAGGTCTATGCCGACTTCAAGCGCTGGGACATCGGCGACATCCTTGGCGTGGTGGGCACCCTGTTCCGCACCAAGACCGGCGAACTGTCGATCAAGTGCACCGAAGTGCGCCTCCTCACCAAGAGCCTGCGCCCCCTGCCCGACAAGTTCCACGGCCTGACCGATACCGAAACCAAGTATCGCCAGCGCTACGTTGATCTGATGATGAACGAGGACTCCCGCCGCACCTTCGTGGCCCGCAGCCGCCTCGTCCAGTCCATCCGCAACTACATGACCGGGCACCACTTCCTCGAAGTCGAAACCCCGATGATGCACCCCATCCCCGGTGGCGCCTCGGCCAAGCCCTTCACGACCCACCACAACGCCCTCGACATGGAACTCTTCCTGCGCATCGCGCCGGAGCTGTACCTGAAGCGGCTGGTGGTCGGCGGCTTTGAAAAGGTCTTCGAGATCAACCGCAACTTCCGCAACGAAGGCCTCTCCCCGCGCCACAACCCCGAATTCACCATGATGGAGTTCTACGAGGCCTACGCGGACTACCGCAGCCTGATGGACTTCACCGAAGGCCTGCTGCGCCACGCCGCCCGGGAAGCCCTGGGCACCGAAGTGTTCCAGTACCAGGGCCGCGAGCTCGACCTGTCCAAGCCCTTCCACCGCCTCACCATCGTCCAGGCCATCCGCAAGTACCATCCGGGCTTCACCGAAGAGCAACTGCGCGACGCCGAGTGGATCAAAGCCAAGATCAAGGCCTTTGGCGAGAGCGTCAAGCCGGGCGGCCTGGGCAGCCTGCAGCTCCAGCTGTTTGAAGCCTGCACCGAAGCCGACCTGTGGGAACCCACCTTCATCATCGACTACCCGGTGGAAGTGAGCCCCCTGGCCCGCGCCTCCGACAGCAACCCGGAAATCACCGAGCGCTTCGAGCTGTTCATCGTCGGCCGTGAAATCGCCAACGGCTTCTCCGAGCTGAACGACCCCGAAGACCAAGCCGCCCGCTTCCACGCCCAAGTGGCCGCCAAGGATGCCGGCGACGAAGAAGCCATGTTCTTTGACGCCGACTACATCCGCGCCCTTGAATACGGCCTGCCCCCGACCGGTGGCTGCGGTATCGGCATCGACCGGCTGGTGATGCTGCTCACCGACAGCCCCGCGATCCGCGACGTGATCCTGTTCCCGCAGATGCGCCGCGTGACCGAGTAAAAGGCATCACGGGGCCACCGGCCCCAGCAGATCCAGGAGAGGTGCCTCACCTATCCTGGATCTGTGCAACATCCGCGCAATTGAACACGTCACTGCGCGGGGATCTGCTAGCATAGTAAGACTGGTGCGTCTTGGGCTCCCCGGCTCATCAACACCCTGAGGGCTTCAGCCCTTTGTAGCACTGTTGTTCAACCGCAAGTCCAGGCGCCTTTGCCATCCACTCCCCGCACAGCGCCCCGAATTCACGATCCATGACCCCACTGAAGTCCTATTCGCTTCCCGAACTCGAAGAACTGGCCCTGCGCATCCAGGCCGAGATCATCAAGCGCGAACAGGAAGAAGCAGAAAAGATTCGCCAAGCCCTGGCCGAAGCTGAAGCCGCCGCCGAACGCGCCCGCCAGGAAGCCATTGCTGCAGCCGCTGCTGAAGCAGCCCGCCTCGCCGCCGAAAAAGAAGCTGCCGCACAAAAGGCCGCCGCTGCCCAGCCCGTCCGCTACATGCATCCATCCAACCGAGCGCTCACTTGGTCTGGCGTGGGGCCGCGCCCCGAATGGATCAGCGCCTGGCTGGCCACTGGCGGCACCTTGTATGCCCTTGAAGTGGCTGCAGAAAAGCTCGCGCCACGCCCCATCCCCGAAAGCCTGCGACCCCGCTGATGCCACACCCCGCCGGGCACCTGTCCCGGCGAGTATCTTCACTCAGCCCTCAGCGATTACCTTGGCCCATGCCGTCGCGCAGGGCCTCATAGCGCTGCTCCAGCTCGCGCCGTAGCTCGCGCCGGGCTACCGCCGCCGTATGGCGGCGTTTTTCATCGGGCGTGAAAGGGCGCAGGGGTGGCACCGGCACGGTCTTGCCTTCATCATCCACCGCCACCATCGTGAAGAAACAGCTATTGGCGTGGCGCACCACCTGGGTGCGAATGTCTTCAGCCAGCACCTTCACGCCCACTTCCATGGATGAAGTGCCGGTGTAATTCACCGAAGCCAGAAAGGTGACCAGCTCGCCCACATGAATGGGCTGGCGGAACATCACCTGATCCACCGAAAGCGTCACCACATAGCGCGCCGCATACCGGCTCGCGCAGGCATAGGCCACCTGATCCAGCAGCTTGAGGATCGCACCACCGTGCACATTCCCCGAAAAATTGGCCATGTCGGGGGTCATCAGCACCGTCATGGTGAGTTGATGGGCGGGAAGATTCATTTTCTTATACTCCAGGCAGCCACCTGCGAGGGCGCTGCACGACAGGATTGCACGGACACCGACCCACCACGGGCCAGTGACACCATCAAGCATTATGCATACCAGGTCGAAGAAGGAGTACCGCCCGGCAGCCCCACGCAAGATGCAGGGCCAGGATGACGCCGGGACAGGATAAACAAATGACGCGCAACAAACAAAAAGGCCCGGAGCAATGCCCCAGGCCTTTTTGAAGAATTTGTGGTGGAGGGAGAAGGATTCGAACCTTCGAAGGCTGTGCCGTCAGATTTACAGTCTGATCCCTTTGACCGCTCGGGAATCCCTCCACTGTCTTGCAAAGCAGCGGCTGCTGCTTGAAGAGGTGGCTATTATAGCCTAATAAAAAAATAAGTCTAGTTTTAAAAAGCTCTGCAGACAACTTTGCCTGCAGAGCCTCTGCTTTTGTTCAGCCTAGCTCAATTTTCCCAGCCCGCGTACCCGAAGAAAGCGTACGGGGCTGACAACCCAGGCTTACAGCTTGCCGCCCACCCAGGCAGGCACGCCAGCCAAGGCGCCCGGCAGGGCTTCCGGCTGGGTGCCACCGGCCTGAGCCATGTCGGGACGGCCACCGCCCTTGCCGCCCACTTGCTGGGCAACAAAGTTCACCAGCTCACCGGCCTTGACCTTGCTGGTCAGGTCGGCCGTTACGCCGGCGATCAGGCTCACCTTGCCGTCGGCCACGCTGGCCAGCACGATGGCGGCGGACTTGAGCTTGTCCTTCAGCTTGTCCATGGTTTCACGCAGGGTGGGCACGTCGGCGCCTTCAAGCACGGCGGCCAGCACCTTGGCACCGGATACATCCACGGCTTGATTGAGCAGTTCGTCGC
>JAJTBM010000333.1 GCA_021286885.1 Rhodocyclales bacterium | reverse complement strand
AGCTGACCTGCAGGCCCACCTGCAGTCGGCCAGCCGGGATGCGGATACCTTCGTCACGGGCCGCTATCCGGCCGGACTCACTCCCGGCCAAGTTGCGGCATCCGACCTGGCCACGGTGGTGGCCACGGTGGCCATGCGTCGGCTGTACGGCTACTCGGTGAGCAAGGAAGTGCTGGAGAGCACCAAATGGGCCGACGACTACCTCAAGGGCATCTCGTCGGGGGCTGTGAGCTTTGGCCCTGCCGCGGGTGTGTCCACCGGCGGTGAGGAGGGCGAGGTGTTCTTCGAGTTCTCGCCCAGGTCGGTTACCGATGACGATCTAAGGGGATTCTGATGATCCGCGAGCCACTCATCGACTTCCTTGCTGCTGGCCCCCTGATAAAAGAGCGCTTGCGTGCAATGCTGCCGCCCCAGGTCTTTGTGATGGACAGCATTGATCTTGGCGACATCACTGAGACCCAGCAGCCCGCGCCGGCTGTGCATGTGCTGTTTAGGGGTTTCTCGGTCGTCGGCGATAACGCTGCATGGGGTTCATTCATGCAGCGTTGGGCGACTGTCGTCGTCGTACACAACGTGGCCAGCTTGCCGTCTCCCGAGGGCCAAGCCCTCCAAGCTGGGCCGCTCATGATGTCGATCATCAATGCCTTGCGCCCCTGGGCGCCTGGCATCGAGCACCTCGAAGCACTGAAGCTCGACGCCCCCATTCCACCGGCGTTCAAAGCCGGTTTTGCGTATTACCCCATTGGCTGGTCCATCGGCGTGAAAGTGCCCGTGGCCCGGCCTCGATAGCGAAGGAGCCACCATGGCCGAACAAAATGCCCAGCTTTTTGCGGGTGACCTGTATGTGAGTTTTGAAACCGCGCCGGGCGTATTCGGGGCCGCAACCCTGATTCGAACGGACATGATGTCGATCACTACCCCGAGCGATAAAGTGGAGGTTGTCTCTCGCAACCGCGATGATTACGGTCAGGCGTTCGCGTCGTATCACATCGCAAAACCCTCCCAGTTCGAGATCCAGTTCACGGAGGTGACTCGGGATCTGCTTGCAGTGCAGCTCTCCGGGATGATCGAGACCATCACGGTGCCTGGTGGCGTATTTTCCGATCTTCCTGTAACTGCCGACGTAGGCGCATGGGTCGATATCGGCCGCAAGAACCTCGCGGAAGCCGGGCTGGTGGTCAAGAACGCGGCGGGGACGACGACGTACATCAAGGATGTGGATTACCGCATCAACTACCGCCTCGGAAAGCTGCTGTCCATTGAAAATGGAGCGATCACGGACGCCGCCACACTGAAAGTGTCAGGTACCGCCCAAGCAACCACAGGCACTCGGATCACGGGCGCACGCAAGCATCGGCACGTGATGCGGATCGAGCTCGACGGCATGAATTTGATCAGCGGGAAAGACACCGAGGTGCTCGCATATCGCGCTGTCGTGAGTAGCGATCAGGCCTACGACTTTTTGCAGGCGAAAATGGCTGTTGTGAAGCTGAAGGGCACGTTGGAAGTTCCCAGCGTGGGCGTTCCGGCCTTCATTGTTGAAGAGCGCGTGGTGTCCTGACCACAGCACCTGGTGCACTCACAGGCCGGGTGACCGGCCTTTTTTTGGCCCTGATCCACACATCACGCAATGACCGACATCCGCGCACAAGTCATCATCGACGGCGATCCCCGTGGCCTACGCGCCGCGCTCGCCCAGTCGGAGGCCGACCTGGCCAAGCTCGACGCCACCGGCAAGAAGGTCGAGATCCTGCAGGGCGCCATCCAAAACGCCATTGCCACCCGGGCCGCCCTAGTCGATGCCAAGGAGTCCGCAGAGACTCTGGACAAGCAGCTCGCCGACGCCCGTGGCGCCGGCGCCGGCAAGGACGCGATCAGGTTGCTTGAGCAGGCCCTCAAAGATGCGAACCGCGAGCTGCGCGACTCTGACAAGGCGTGGGCGACAAGCCGCGAGCGCCTGGATGCTGCCCGGGCTGCTGCCGCTGCTGCCGGCGTCGATACCCGCAACCTGGCGACCGAGCAGGGCCGGCTGAAGGCCGAGCTGGAAGCGGCAACGTCCGCAGTCCAGCGGAACATCCAAGCGATAAATGACGCGCAGCGTGCCGTCCAAGAGCGCCAGGCTGCAGACCGAGCGGCTGCGGCCGAAGAACAGCGCCTGGCCGCCATCGTCGAGGCCGGCATCCAGCGCCAGAAAATGGCGGCCCAGGAGCTCCTCGAGGCCGAACGCCGGGCTGCGCAGGAGACCCAACTCGCGGCCAACAAGATCGCCGCCGGCCAGCGGGAAGCCGCCGCCGCTGCCGAGGCGCTGAATGCCGCTTTCCGGCAGCTCGGCGTGCGGCCGCTGCAGGAAGTTGTGGCCGAGACAAATCGCCTCCAGGCCGCACTCGCCCAGGTGCGAGCTGCTGGCATCACCTCCGCCGAGCAGCAGCAGGCAATCGCCGCCTTCCAGACCAAGCTGGCCGCCCTGCGCGCCGAGGCGCACGGCGTGGCCCCCGAGCTGGCCAGCGCTGGCGCCGCAGTACAGGAATTCGGCGCTCAGACTGAGTCGGCAGCGGGGGTTGTCGGGGCAGCCGCGCGTAACCTGGCTGGGATGGCCGCTGCGGTGGTCGGCCTGCAGGGGATTACAGGCCTGGCGCGCGATGTGATCAGCACGGGGGCGGCATTCGAAACCCTCGAAGCACGGTTGTCCAGCCTGCTGGGCTCTACAGATGCTGCCCGGGATGTATTCGGGCAGATTAAAGAGCTGGCAAAAACAACCCCATTCGAGGTTCAGGGGCTAACCGAATCCTATGTCAAGCTGACGGCATTCGGCTTGCAACCCAGCATGAAACAGATGCAAGCGATTGCCGACACGGCGGCCACGCTGGGCGGTGGTACTGAGGCTCTGCAGCGTGTCACCCTCGCATTGGGTCAGGCCTGGACGAAGAGCAAACTCCAGGGTGATGAAATCCTGCAGCTAGCCGAGGCGGGGGTGCCCGTATGGGATCTACTCGCGAAAGCGACCGGAAAAAACACGGCAGAGCTGCAAAAGATGTCCGAGGCCGGTTCCCTGGGTAGAGGGGTCATCCTCAAGCTGATCGATGCCCTGGGTCAAGAAAACATGGGGGCGAGTGCAAAGTTGATGGCCACATTTAGTGGTGCCGTCTCAAATGCACACGACGCCCTGGACGAGTTCTATGCCCTGATCGCGCAGTCGGGGGTTCTGGACTATCTGACGAAGCAGATGCAAGACCTGCTGTCCGAGTTTGACAAGATGAAAGCCTCTGGAGAGCTGCAGACCACTGCAAAGGACATCGCAGCCAGCTTTGTGAAAATGGCGGAGGGGACAAAAACCGCCGTCGAGGCCGTGATGAGTCTGTCAGGCGTCATCAAATTCGGGGTTGAGGCCTACATAGGTTGGCGGGTGGCGGGAATGGCGCTAATCCCGATGCTAGGCAGCGTGGGTGCAGCAGCCGGGGCGTCTGCACTCGAAATTCGGGCCATGGGAGCGGCCTCCGCCGTTGCGACTGTAGAGACTCGAACCCTAGGGGCTGCCAGTGCATCGTCAGCCGCGGGGGTGGGAATTCTGGCTAACGGCCTGCGACTGCTCAAAGGGCTGAGTCTCGTTGCGCTGGTGACGGAAGTGGCAAGTTTTGGTATGGAGTTTTTCCGCGTCAAGGCTGCTGCTGAAGATGCTGATCGTGCCATCAAAGAGAGCCTGAAGCCGGCTGCAC
>JAJTBM010000006.1 GCA_021286885.1 Rhodocyclales bacterium | reverse complement strand
GGTGGTGACGAAAATGTCTGCCTTGTCGGCGGCGTATTCCATGGTGACCACGCGATAGCCTTCCATGGCGGCCTGCAGGGCGCAGATGGGGTCGATTTCGGTGACCCACACCTGGGCGGACAGGGCGCGCAGGGCCTGGGCGGAGCCCTTGCCCACGTCGCCGTAGCCGCACACCACGGCGATCTTGCCGGCCACCATCACGTCGGTGGCGCGCTTGATGCCATCGACCAGCGATTCGCGGCAGCCGTAGAGGTTGTCGAACTTGGACTTGGTGACCGAGTCGTTCACGTTGATGGCGGGGAAGCGGAGTTCGCCGCGCTGGTGCATCTGGTACAGGCGATGCACGCCGGTGGTGGTTTCTTCGGTCACGCCCTTGATCTGGGCGAGGCGCACCGAGTACCAGGTCGGATCAACGGCCAGCTTGGCCTTGATGGCGGCAAACAGGATGGTTTCTTCTTCGGAGCCGGGCTTGGCCAGCACGGAGATGTCCTGCTCGGCGCGGGCGCCCAGGTGCAGCAGCAGGGTGGCATCGCCGCCGTCGTCCAGGATCATGTTCGAATACCCACCATCCGCCCATTCAAAGATGCGGTGGGTGTAATCCCAATAGTCGGTCAGGGATTCGCCCTTCACGGCGAACACCGGGATGCCCTGGGCGGCGATGGCTGCAGCGGCGTGATCCTGGGTGGAGAAGATGTTGCAGGAGGCCCAGCGCACTTCGGCGCCCAGGGCGGTCAGGGTCTCGATCAGCACGGCCGTTTGAATGGTCATGTGCAGCGAGCCGGTGATGCGCGCGCCCTTGAGGGGCTGGGTGGCCGCGAACTCTTCGCGGATGGCCATCAGGCCAGGCATTTCGCCCTCGGCGATCTTGATCTCCTTGCGGCCCCAATCGGCCAGGGAAAGATCGGCAACAACGAAATCGGTGAACTTGTCAGCCACAGCGTTCATGAGAACTCCTCGAACTGTGTGGCCGGGAAGGGGGACGATCAATACGGCAAGGGCAGGCTCACCACGTCTCCCCGTGCCCGGCACGGGTTTGCAAATTAAGCAGGACGGGTGAGCGCCGTTTCTGGTGCCGGGGGATGCCCGGCACTGAATCGAGCCTGGGAAAGACGGGCCGTTTGGGCCGCGCTTTCTTGCAGCGCTCCTCGAAAGAGGGAAGTGATTATATCGGCTTTTGGCCGGCGGGCTTAAGTTCTTCGTGCGTTTTCAGGGTGTTGGGGCGAGGGCGGCGGTGAGGGCCTGGCCAAAAACCTCGGCTTCCTGGAAGCCCACCACCCGGGGCGTGCGACGTTCTTGGCCGTGGGCGTCGAAGAAGATGATGCCCGGCGGGCCGAACAGGCCGAAGCGCTTGAGCAGGGCCTTGTCGTCCTCGTTGTTGGCGGTCACGTCGGCCTGGAGCAGCACGAAGCCCTCCAGCTGGCGCCCGATGGCCGGGTCGGAGAAGGTGTAGCGCTCCATTTCCTTGCACGAGATGCACCAGTCGGCATAGAAATCCAGCATCACCGGCTTGCCGGCCTGGGCCACGGCGGCGTCCAGCTCGGCCACCGAGCGGATGCGGGTGAAGCGCGGTGCTTCCCGGGTTTCGGCGGCCTGGGCGCGCAGGATGGCGAGGGGTTGAAGCGGGTCGCGGGAGCCGGCCAGGGCACCCACAAAAATCGCCGCCCCGGCCAGCAGGGCCAGAATGCCGACGCCCTTCCAGAAACGCTGCCCGTTGTGAGCGTGGGGTGGAAGCGGGTCCAGGGCCCGTAAAAACACCCCCGACAGTACCAGCAGGGCGGCCCACGCGAGCATGGGCACCAGGGGCGGCAGTACCGGGCTCACCAGCCACACGGCGACGCCCAGCAGCATCACCCCGAAGCCGCGCTTGACCCCTTCCATCCAGGGGCCGGGCTTGGGCAGGGCGCTGCGGGCGAGCACGCCCACCACCACCAGCGGCGCGCCCATGCCGAGGGCGAGGCAGAACAGGGCGGCGCCGCCCAGCAACGCATCGCCGCTCTTGGCGATGTACAGCAGGGCGCCGGCCAGGGGGGCGGCCACGCAGGGCCCCACGATCAGGGCCGAGAGGGCGCCCATCAGCAGGATGCCCAGGGGCGAGCCGCCCTGGCGGTTGGCCTGGTCGGAGAGCCGGCTTTGCAGGGCGGTGGGCAGCTGCAGTTCGTAGAAGCCGAACATCGCCCCCGACAGCACCACGAACACCAGCGCAAAACCGCCCAGCACCCAGGGGTTCTGGAGCGCGGCAGAAAGCAGGGTGCCCGAGAGCCCGGCAGCGACCCCGGCGGCGGTGTAGGTGACGGCCATGCCCAGCACGTAGATCAGGGACAAACCCAGGGCGCGACCCTTGCTGATCTGGTGCCCGTGGCCGACGATGATGCCCGACAGGATGGGAATCATCGGAAACACGCAGGGGGTGAAGGCGAGCAGCAGCCCAAAGCCGAAGAAGCTGGCCAGGGTGCCAAGGGTGCTGCCCCCGGAGAGCAGTTGGGCGATGCGCCCTGATTCATCGTGGGCCGGGGCTTCGGTGGCCGGCGCGGGGGCGCTGCTGCCCGGAGCGGCGGGGCTGATCTGGACGGTCTGCACCTGGGGCGGATAGCAGATGCCCATGTCGGCGCAGCCCTGGCTGGTCATGCGCAGGCTGAAGGGCGCGGTGCCGCCAGCGGTGATGGGCACCAGGAAGCGCAGCTCCTTGCGATAGATCTCCACTTCGCCAAAGGCATCATCTTTCTTGGGCTTGCCGGGCGGGAGTTGGGGCTCGCCCAGGCTCAGGTCTGCGCCTTCCGCCTGGAACTTGAAGCGGTGCCGGTACAGGTAGTAGCCATCGGCGATCTTGAAGCTGACTTCGATGAACTGGGGGTCCAGGGCCCGGGCGGAGCCCTGGAAGGCCTGCTCGACGGGCAGGGGCTCGCCGGCAGCGCGGGCGCTCAGGCTGAGCAGGCCGATGAAGAGCAGCAGGCCCAGCCGGGCCAGCCATGTAAACGGGGAGCGCCCGGGCAGGGCGGCAAGTGCGGGTGGGTGCATCATCGAATCAACAGGAGGCGCGGGTCTGGCGGGCCACCCAGCCAAGGTAGGCAGGTAGCCCGGCAGTCACTGGGACTGCAATGATTTCGGGAAGTTCGTAGGGGTGGGCAGCCAGAATGGCCTGCTCCAGGGCGGGCCAGGCTGCCCGGGTGGTTTTGATCAGCAGCGGGACTTCACTGCTGCGCTCCACCTGACCCGCCCATTCATACACCGAAACGCAGGGGGAAAGACACTGGATACAGGCGGCAAGCTTGAGTTCGATCAGCTTTTGGGCGAGGGTCTGGGCTTGCTCGGCATCCGGCAGCGTGGTCATGGCCAGCAGGATTTCGGTATCGGACATGGGGTGTGAAAGGTGCTCAAGGGGTGGGATCGTAGGGGTTGGCGGCGCCGGAATCCTGCAGCCAGGGAATGAAGTCCCGATCAGGCCCTAGGGCGTGGTGATCCACCAGATCGTAGGCCAGAAAATCCAGCAGGCGCGCTGGGCTCAGGCTGCCTTGGGCGCTTTGGCGGGTGAGCCCGTCCAGCTTGGCGCCCAGAATGCGATGGGCCTTGATGTGCTGGGCCAGCCCCGGGTAGTTGAGCTGGGTCATCACCCGTTCTTCGTCGTGGAAGTGCTGGCCTATGGTCTGGATCAGGTGATCCAGCACGCTGTAGAGCTGCCCCATGGGGGCCTGGGCCCGGATCAGCTGGAGCAGTTCATGGGCCAGACCGAACAGGGTGCGGTGTTGTTCGTCCAGAACGGGATCGCCCACACAATGGCCTTCTTCCCAGACCAGCCGGTTCAGCCGGGCGTCCATGGGAATGGGGGTGGAGGTGGGCGTGCTGCCCGGAGCGGCCTCCACCCGGTTGCGCCCCTGACTTTTGGCCGCGTAGAGCGCCTTGTCGGCCCGCCCCAGCCACTGATGCCAGTCCTCCCCGGGCTGGCATTCGGCCACGCCGAAGCTGGCGCTCAGGGGCCCCACCTGGGGGAAGGGGGTTTCCCAGACGGCGCGGCGCAGCTTTTCGGCCAGCACACAGGCGCCGGGCAGGGTGGTGCTGGGGAGCAGGATCACAAACTCTTCGCCCCCGTAGCGCCCGACCACGTCCAGATCCCGGGATTCGGTTTCCAGCCGTCGGGCGAATTCGGCCAGCACCCGGTCGCCCACCAGATGTCCGTGCCCGTCGTTGACCTGCTTGAAGTGGTCGATGTCGGCCAGGATCAGCGCAATCGGATGGCCAAAGCGGCGAAAGCGCTGGAGCTCGTTGGCCGAGGCTTCTTCCAGCCGGCGCCGGGTGAGCACCCCGGTGAGGGGGTCGGTGGTGGCGCTGGTTTCCAGTTCCACCAGGGCTTGTTGCAGGATGGCCTGTTGCCCCATGCCTCCGTCCCGCTCGGTGCAGCACAGCACTTGCCAGGGGCCGTGCACGCTGCGCTGCCCCTGTAAATGCCGGGCCTGGGGCCCGGTGAAGGCCCGTATGGCCCCGTTCAGGGCGGGGGGTTCGGTGCTGGGTGAATCGGGGAGCAGCGTGCGCCACCAGCTTCGCAGGGTGTGGGGTGTGCCAAACCAGGCCCGAAAACAGGCGTTGGTATAGAGGACATTCTCGTTCCCATCGAGCAGGGCCAGGGCGACCGGCAGGTGATTCAGCAGGTCGCGGCTGTCCAGCCCGTCGGGAAGGGGCGACGGGGCGTCCATGGCGTGCCTAGAGGGCGGGCGGTACGCTGGCCGTGAAGCTGGGCCGGGCCAGCAGTTCGGCCGCCCAGGCGGCCAGGCTGGGGTGATCCTGGCGCCAGGCCAGCTGGGGCAGGCGGAAGTCCAGATAAGCCAGGGCGCAGCCGGCGGCGATATCGCCCAGGCCCAGGCTGCCCGCGTCCAGGCCCTTGCGCTGTTCCAGCCGCTCTTCGAGAGCGGCCAGCCCGCGCTGGATCTTGGTGATCTGGCGTTCGCTGGTGGCGCTGTCTTGCTGGGCGGCCGGGCGGCGGGATTCGAGGAAGGCGGCCACCGCCGCATCGGTGATCCCGTCGGCCAGGGCCTCGGTCTGGCGCACCGGCAGGGCGGCGCGGCGTTCTTCCGGCAGCAGGGCTGGGCCACCCAGGGTTTCGAGGTATTCGGCGATCACCGGGGAGTCGAACCAGACCTCCCCATCATCGGCCACCAGCGCCGGTACCTTGCCCAGGGGGTTGTAGGCCGCCACCTGGGTCTCGGGCACCCATGGGATGTCCACTTCCAACTCAAACGGGAGCTGCTTTTCGGCCAGGATCACCCGGATCTTGCGGGCGTAGGGGCTGGTGAGCGATGCGATCAGTTTCATGGCAGGGGGCTCCAGGTGCGTTCGATGATACGGCGCAGCACGTGCAGGCGGCCGTGGAAGAAATGGTCTGCGCCCGGTACCACCACCACCGGCAGTTCCTGGGGTTCGGCCCAGCGCATCACGTTGCCCAGGGCCACGGTTTCATCCAGTTCGCCGTGGATCAGCAGGGTGTGGGCGGGCACGGGCTCGGTGCTGTAGCTGCGGGCACCGGTCACTTCGCCGGCTGCGGTGCCCACCAGCACGATGCGCTCGGGCGGGGTGAGACTGTCAGCCAGACGGGCGGCCACCCGGGTTTGCACAAACGCGCCGAAGGAGAAGCCCCCCAGGGCCAGGGGCAGGGCACCCCAGCGGCTCTGGGCCCAGCCGATCACGGCCAGCATGTCTTCGGTTTCGGCGATCCCGTGGTCGTGGCTGCCATCGCTCTTGCCCACCCCCCGAAAGTTGGGGCGCAGGGCCGCATAACCCAGGTCGCGGAAGATCCGGGCCAGGGTGTGGGCCACCTTGTTGGTGTTGGCGCCCTGGAACAGGGGATGGGGGTGGCAGATCAGGGCGATCCCGCGCACCCGGTCGGGGGTGTCGATGATCAGGTCGATGTTGCCCGCCGGGCCGTGAATCAGCACGGTTTCAGTGGCAGCCATGGGGCACTCCTCAGATCTTCAGACGCTCGACCACCCGGCCATTTTGCAGGTGTTCGCTGATGATCTCGTCCACATCTTCCTGGTCGATGCAGGTGTACCAGACGTTGTCCGGGTACACCACCAGCACCGGGCCTTGGTCGCAGCGGCCCAGGCAGCCGGCCTTGTTGATGCGCACCTTGCCGGCGCCGTTGAGCCCGAGTTCGCCGACGCGCTCTTTAGCGTAGGTCTGGAGGGCGGTGGCGCCCTGGGCGTTGCAACTCATCTCGCCTTCGGCGCGCTGGTTGCAGCAGAAGAACACGTGGTGCTTGAAGTAGGAGGTATCGGCGGGCGTTGTCATGGGTGTTTTTATAAGGGGTATGGAGTGAATGCTTATGTCGATGATTATCGTTGAAACGGTGCGCGTTTGCTGGCGCTCATGCGGCTGCCCAGCAGCCCCAGATATACAAAGGTCAGAAAGGGCCACAGGCTGGCTGTGAGTTGGGTCAGGCCCAGGAAGTTCAGCGCATTGCCCTGGCGCGGGAGGGGAATGTTATGGGGCAGGAAAGGGTTGTCTGGGGCCAGATTCACCAGGGCGGTGCCCACCAGCAGGGCCAGCCCGGCCAGGGTGCCGTGCATGAAGCGGGGCAGCAGCAGGCAGATGGCCAGCAGCACGCCGCCCAGGGCCAGCCCAGTCTGGCCGCCTTGGGTGGCCCAGTGGAGCGCATCGCCGGGGTAGAACACGGCCCCATCCACCAGGCTGCGCAGGCCCAGGGCGGCGAGGGGCAGCAGCAGAATGGGCCAGGGGCTGAAATGGCGCTGGATGACCCGGGTGGTCAGCCCCACCGCCACCAGCTGGCAGGCCACGATGGCGCTTTCCACTTTCATGAAGCGTTGGGGCGAAAAAGGCAGGGCGGTGGGCAGATCAAACAGTCGGCGCAGGTCGCCGCTGGCGAACAGCAGGTTGTCGGAGGTGAGCTGGGTGAGTAGCCAGGACAGCAGCAGCACCAGACCCACATCACCCAAGTGGCCGGGGATGATGAAGTGCTCGCGCCAGCGGCTGATGCCGCGCCCCGGAGCAAACAGGGCGTGCCCCCAACGGATCCCCGCCAGGGCGCCGAGCAGCCCGCCCAGGGTGTTGGTGGCGATATCCAGGTTGGAGGGCACCCGGCTGGGCAGGTAGTTTTGCAGGGTCTCGACCCCCAGGCTGAGGCCGAAAGTGAGCAGGGCGGCCAGCAGCGGGGCGCCCCTTGCGCCCAGCCGGTGGCGCAGGGCGGGCACCAGCGCAAAGCTGAAAGGAACAGTGCCCAGCACATTCACCACCACGTCGCTCCAGAGCAGGTAGCGGCCCGTGGGCAGCGGGACAGACAGAAAGCCCAGGGGCGGCAGGGCTGGGTCGCGCCAGCCTGTGAAAGGGTGCAGGCAGGCATAGACAATCAGCAGCCCGATGGCGGCGGCAAACCAGCCGGCCAGCCGGGCAGCGGCGGAGGCGTCTTCGGGTGGAGGATGCATGGGGGCAGCATGAAACGGGTCAGAGCCCATTCTAGGGCGTCTTGGCCCTGGCTGCCCATGGGGCTGTGCGTTGCGCGGGCTTCAGCGGGGCGCGAGGCCCGGCAGGGGGAGGCGCAGGGCGCTCCAGTCCACGGCGTCCAGGGTGTTCTTGACCAGCAGGCCCAGATCGGTATCGCCTTCCATCACCAGCCGGCGGTTGAAGAACAGGGTGTCCGGGTCTTCTTCGCGCAGGGCCAGGGCCAGGTAGTCCCGGGTGGTGGCGCTAATGCACAGGTCGGGGCGGCCCGTGTCGAGTAGGGGGCGGAAGCCCCGTTCGCCCAGGGTGAAGCGCAGGCTCATGCCCGCATCCAGCACTCGCAGCATCAGTTTTTTGCCGGTGAGGGCGTCAAGATGATCCCGGGGCAGGATGCGGTCCAGGGCCAGGTTGAGCCCCCCCACCAGGG
This sequence comes from Rhodocyclales bacterium, assembly GCA_021286885.1. Taxonomy (GTDB): domain Bacteria; phylum Pseudomonadota; class Gammaproteobacteria; order Burkholderiales; family Rhodocyclaceae; genus Zoogloea. The sequence continues at coordinate 15,567 of JAJTBM010000006.1, read as the reverse complement.
CGAGGGTGGGCGGCAGCTGGGGCAGATGGGGGCCGATCCGGGCAAACAGGGGCGGCAGCGTGAAGGCGGGCAGGGGCATGGGGGGCTCCCGAAAGTGGGTGAACAGACTGTGGGTGAACAAAAAATGGCGGGATCAGACCAGGGCGGGGTGCTGGGTCAGGCCCGCATCGCCTCGCCAGAAGCCGTTGCAGGGGGCAGCAGGCAGCAGCGGCGTGGCACTGGCCAGCGCCTCCGTGGGGTGCAGCGCGCCGTCCAGCACGCGCCGGAAGAGGTGCAGGAGGGTGTCGGTGTGCTGGCCCTGGGGGCTGATGCGCAGGATGTCCACGCCCGCCGCCTGCACCTCGGGCAAGAGCCCCAGCAGGCTATGCACCTGGGCCGATTGGGTCTGGATGCCGTTCAGGGTCAGGAAGGGCTCCCCTTCCCGGGTGTTGAGCGGAATCCCGTCGGCAAACTCCAGGCAGCGGAAGCCGCAGCTGTCTTTTTGCAGATTGAAGTGGCGGGCGGTGAAGCAGCGCGCCGAGTAGGCCAGGGGCAGGCGCCCGTGGGCAAAGACTTCCACTTCCAGGGGCGTGTCGAGGGCGGCCCGCAGGGCGCTGATCTGGGCGCAGGACATCTCCGGCGCCGCCACCCAGCGCCGGGCGCCCAGGTCTTGCAGCATGCCCAGGGTCTGGGGGTTGAACACGTTCAGGGTCGGGCCGGCGACCCAGGCGGGGCGCGGCGTCTGGTGGGACAGCAGGCGCACCGCGCCCATGTCGTTGGCCTCCACCCGGAAGCCGTCGGTGCTTTGCTGCACGATGCGGCGCAGGGTTTTCAGGTCGGATTCGGATTCCACCAGCACCTGGCTGGAGAGCACCACTTCCTTGCCGGCATCCCGGAGCACCTGGGCAATTTCGAGCCAGTCGGGCAGGCGCAGCTCATGGCGCCGGGAACACACGGTTTCCCCCAGATAGACGATGTCCACGGGGCTGTCGGCAATGGCGGCGTAGAAGCTCAGGGTGGCCTCCCGGGGCCAGTAGTAGAGCAGGGGGCCGAGGGCGAGTTTCATGGTCGTGCTTTCTTGATTCCTTGGGCGGGCGTGTGGGGCGCAGCCCTTATTTCCAGGGGCGGTGGTAGGCCCCGAGGGTGTGGCTCTGGCCTTCGGACACCTTGTTGAGTTCGCTCATCCAGCGCGCATCCACCCGAAAGCCTTCCGGGTTGCGGGCCAGCTGATCCAGGGCGGCGCGCCAGACCTGGGTGACCTGGGCCACATAGGCGGGGCTGCGCTGGCGCCCTTCGATCTTGATCGCCTTGACGCCCACCCGGGCCAGCTCGGGCAGCAGCTCCAGGGTGTTGAGGCTGGTGGGTTCTTCGATGGCGTAGTAGCTGGCGCCATTCACCTCGAAGCGGCCCTTGCACAGGGTGGGGTAGCCGGCCCGCTCGTGGGCCTCGAAGCGGTCGATCAGCACCCCGTTGAGGCGGGTTTCCATGCCCTTGGGGGTTTGCTCCCAGCGCACATGCTTGCCCGGCGAACAGGCGCCCTGGCAGTTGGGGGATTCGCCGGTGGCGTAGGCCGACAGGGCGCAGCGCCCTTCCACCATCACGCACAGCCCGCCAAAGCCGAATACCTCGATTTCCACCGGCGTCTGGGCGATCACCTGGGCCACCTGGGCGAGGGACAGCACCCGGGGCAGCACGGCGCGGGAGATGCCGAAATGCTCGTGATAAAAGTTGATGGCCTCGTGGGTGGTGGCCGAGCCCTGCACCGACAAATGCAGGCGCAGGGTCGGATGGGTGCGCCGGGCGTAGGCCATCAGCCCCGGGTCGGCCAGGATGATGGCGTCCATGCCGGCCTCGGCGGCCCGATCCACGGCTCGGGTCCAGCTGGGCCAGTTGTCGGTCTGAGGGTAGGTGTTGAGGGCCAGTAGCACCTTGCGCCCGTGCCGGTGGGCGTAGGCGACGCCTTCGTGCAGGCTTTTTTCGTCGAAATTGAGGCCGCTGAAGTTGCGGGCGTTGGTGGCGTCCTTGAAGCCCAGATAGACGCAATCGGCCCCGTGGTCGATGGCGGTCTTGAGGGCGGGCAGGCTGCCGGCAGGGCAGACCAGTTCCGGAGCGGCGGGCATCGGGATTTCCCTTCAACCAAATAGAAAGCCAAGTAAGGCGGCGGACTATAGGCGGCCCCCCGTAGCGGGGCATTGACCAGGGTCAAAAGGCTGGAGAGGGCTGGGGAGGGCCGGTGTAGTGCTGGAGAAACGGGGGTGTTTGCGCTTATTTGTGATCATCTGTGTGATACCTGAAGGGCGCATACTTGAGGGGTCGTCCCTGCCTTTGCACGTTTTAAATCCATGTTGTCCTCCTGCCCATCGGATCGCCGCCGCTTTTTAGCCGGGATGCTGGCCCTGAGTGCCCAGGCCGGGCTGCTTCTCGGGTGCGAGCAACCCGGCCCGCCCCTGCGCGTTTCCACCAATCCCTGGCCGGCCTACGATGTGCTGCATGTGGCCAAGGCCCTGGGGCTGCTCGATCAGCGGGGGCTGCAGGTGGATCTGCTGGCCAACGATTCCCCCGGCTCCAGCCGTCGGGCCCTGGAGCGGGGCTTGGTGGACGGGTTTTGCTCGACCCTGGTGGAGGTGCTCCAGGTGGCAAACACCACCGGCCTCTGCCCCCGCATCCTGGCCGTGCTGGATCATTCCAGCGGTGCGGATGTGCTGATTGGGCGTGAAGGCATGATCAGCCCCTACGATCTGCGCCACAAGCGGATTGCCATTGAGCCGGGCACGGTGCATCTGCAATTGCTCACCCTGGCCCTGGAAAGCGTGCAATTGCTGGTATCCGACGTGGTGCTGGTGCCCACCCCACAGCCCGCCATGCCTGCCGCGTTTGCCGATGGCTTGGTGGATGGAGCCGTATGTTTTCCGCCCGAATCCAATCGGCTGGTGGAGTTGGGCGGGCGGGTGCTCTTTACCAGTGCCCGGGTGCCGGGGCAGATTGTGGATGTGCTCACCTTCTCGCCCCTGTGCGTCGAGCGGCGCGGGGCTGAGCTTCAGCGCCTGGTGCAGGTGTATTTTTTGGTGCAGGAAATGGTCCAGCAGGGCCACCCGGCAAGCCTCCAGACCATGGCCCAGCGGGAGGGCGTGAGTCTGAGCGAATTGCAGCAGACCATGGCCGGGGTGGCCTTTGTGGGGCGGGAAGCGCAGGCCCGTCTGCTGCATCCCCAAGGCAGCGTGGCCCAGGCCATGGATACCCTGCAATCGGCCATGCAGGCTCTGGGGCTGCTCCAGCGGCGGCGGCCCGTGGCGGACTTCTTCGGCCCCGCTGGGGCATAAAGCCCACGCCTGGCGGCAGGTGGGTAAAAAACCGTCCCGGCCCGGGGAGTTGCCCCCCTATAATTCGCGGGTTTGCGTCCCCCCCACCTTTCTTCTTATTTCTTTCTTCCTGCCGCCATGTTGTTCTGGTTTGTGATTGCCTACTGGCTGATCTCGGTCGCCATTGGCCTGCTTGCTGCGACCCGGGTCCATAACACCAAAGACTTTGCGGTGGCGGGCCGGCATCTGCCCTTTTCCATGGTCACCGCCACCGTGTTCGCCACCTGGTTTGGCGCCGAGGCCGTGCTGGGCATTCCGGCCACCTTCCTCAAGGAAGGGCTGCACGGCGTGGTGGCCGACCCCTTTGGATCGTCCCTGTGTCTCATCCTGGTGGGCCTCTTTTTTGCCGCGCCCCTGTACCGGATGAATCTGCTCACCATCGGCGACTTCTACCGCCAGCGCTATGGCCGCTGGGTGGAAACCATCACCACCCTGGCCATCGTGATTTCTTACCTGGGCTGGGTGGGCGCCCAGATTTCGGCGCTGGGGCTGGTGTTCAACGTGGTTTCCGGGGGCGAGGTGAGCAAGCTGGCGGGCATGTGGATAGGCTCCGGCACCATCCTGATCTACACCCTGTTTGGCGGGATGTGGGCGGTGGCCGTTACCGACTTTTTGCAGATGATCATCATCGTGATTGGCATGCTCTGGATCGGCGGCGAAGTCAGCAGCCAGGCTGGCGGCATCGCCCCGGTGGTGCAGCACGCCTGGGAAGCGGGCAGCTTCAGCTTCTGGCCCGAGTCCGATCCCAAATCGCTGATTGGTTTCTTTGCCGCCTGGGTCACCATGATGCTGGGCTCCATTCCCCAGCAGGACGTGTTCCAGCGGGTCCAGTCCGCCAAAACCGAAAAAATTGCAGTCTGGGGCTCGGTGCTGGGGGGCAGCCTGTATTTCGTATTCGCCTTCGTGCCCATGTTCCTGGCCTATTCCGCCACCCTCATCGACCCGGCCATGGTGGCGCGTCTGATTGATTCCGACTCCCAGATGATCCTCCCCGAGCTGGTGCTCACCAAGGCGCCGCTGGTGGCCCAGGTGATGTTCTTTGGCGCTTTGCTCTCGGCGATCAAGAGCTGCGCCTCGGCCACCCTGCTGGCGCCCTCCGTGACCTTCACCGAGAACATCCTCAAGCCCGCCATGCCCCGCCTCACCGACAAGCAACTCCTGTTCTGGATGCGGGCCGTCACCCTGATTTTTACCGTGCTGGTCACGCTCTACGCGGTGTATTCCAAGGCCAGCATCTTCAAGATGGTCGAGAACGCCTATCAGGTCACGCTGGTGGGCGCCTTCGTGCCCCTCGTGTGCGGCCTCTACTGGCGCCGGGCCAGCTACCAGGGGGCCATGGTGTCCATGTTCTGCGGCATCGCGGTGTGGATCGGAGTGCTGGCCGGCGGCGGCGAAGACCCGCTCATCCCCGCCCAAATGGCCGGCCTGGCCGCGAGTTTTGTCGGGATGCTGGTGGGTTCGCTGCTGCCCCAGAAACTTGCCCATGATCCTGATGTCCATGATCGACTGCGCCGGGGTCACGCGGCCGCCCATCAGGGCGTTGCCCACGAAGGCATCGGACGCATCCACCACCACTGAGTTCTGCCGTCTGCCCTGAGGTTTCCATGTCTGCTGCCCGTCCCGCATCCACCATTGCCGTTGCCCTGACCGGCGCTTCCGGGATGCCCTACGGGCTGCGTCTGATTGAATGCCTGGTGCGGGCCGGCTGCCGGGTGTGGGTGCTGTACTCCCAGGTCGCCCAGATCGTGGCCCGCCAGGAAATGGATCTGAGCCTGCCTTCCCGCCCCGCCGACGTGGAGGCCGACCTCAGCGCCCGCTTTGGCGCCACCCCGGGCCAGCTCCGGGTGTTCGGGCGCGAAGAATGGTTCGCGCCCCCCGCCTCCGGCTCCAACCCGCCCGATGCGATGGTGGTGTGCCCGTGCAGCATGGGATCCCTGGCCGCCATTGCGGCAGGCCTCGCCAGCACCCTCATCGAACGGGCCGCCGACGTGGCCATCAAGGAAGGGCGCAAGCTGGTGCTGGTGCCCCGTGAAACGCCTTTTTCGGTACTCCACCTGGAGAACATGCTGCGCCTGGCGCGCATGGGCGTGGTCATTCTGCCCGCCAATCCCGGTTTCTATCATCACCCCCGGAGCGTGGACGACCTGGTGGATTTTGTCGTCGCCCGCATCCTGGACCAACTGGCCGTAGCCCATGACCTGATGCCTCGCTGGGGTGAGGCCGGGGCGGCCGAGGACGCCTCATGAGTCAGCTCAATCCGCCCAACGCGCCCGCCAACGCGAGCGCCCTCCCGGAAATCCCGCTTTTTCCGCTCAACTCCATCCTCGCCCCCGAAGGCCGGCTGGCCCTCAAGCTGTTCGAAACCCGCTACCTGGACATGGCCGCCCGCTGCATGCGCGAGAAATCGCCCTTCGGCGTCGCCCTCATCAAGGAAGGCGGCGAAGTCGGCGCCCCGGCCCTGTCCCATACCCTGGGCACCACCGCCCGCATCGTTGATTGGGACATGTCCCAGCCCGGCTTGCTGTTCATCACCGTGCAGGGCGAACAACGCTTCCAGATCGAAGAACGCCGCGTCGCCAGCGACCGCCTCCAGTACGCCCGCGTCCGCTACCTGCCCGAACCCGCCCCCCAGCCGGTTCCCACCCGCCTCGCCGCCATGCTCCCCCTGCTCACGGCGGTACTGGCCGACGCCGGCGAAACCCGCTTCCCCCCGCCCCACCGCCTTGACGACGCCACCTGGGTCGGCTACCGCATGGCCGACATCCTCCCCATCCCCCCCCTGGCCCGCCAACGCCTGCTCGAACTCGACGACACCCTGTCGCGCCTCGAAATCATCGACGCGTATTTGCGGCAGCATAAGTTGGTTAAGTAAGGGGGCGGGGCGGCGGGGATGCCGTTTTAGCTGGAGTTGGGCGTTTTTATAGCGAAATGGAACGCCATGGTTTGACGCCTTGCTGGGTTTTCATTGGCGCTTTGAATGTGCCCGTGTTTATGAAGATAGGGTTCATGCAAGCGCTTCAGGCTATGCTGGCAAATCCATACGCGCCCATAGCGGGTCAAGGTCTGCAGGTACAGGTAGATAGCGCAGCATCTTTTGCACACGTTCTTTTTCTGACTTCTGGCCAAGCAAGCGATCCAGCTCTCGGTGGATCACCATCGGGTAAAACTTCTTGGCATAGAGATGTCTGGTGAACAGTTCGTTCAGTGGCAACGCACGCAAAGCGTGCTCTGCCCGGTCGACCTCAGTGGCGATGCGAGTAGGGACAAGGCCGACGAGCCAGTCGTTCAGAATACGTTGAAGCGCCGCATGATCCGGAGCATTTGGCGGGTCATCCAGAATATCGCCACGGAAACCCGCATCACGCATCCGCATATACAAGGGGTGAATCACTTGCCACAGCGCCGCGTGCCGGATCCAGATGTCGAGATGACCTCGGATAGCCTGATCCAGATCGTTAAAACCGTTTGGCAGTTTGCTACGCTGTCTTGGTGGCAAGGCCTGCCAGATTTCATTAGGCACAATCAAATAGCTTTCAACGCAAAAGCGTGGCAAAACAAACAGATTGGCATGCTGTTGTGCTGCACCCATCACCTGATCATCCGTCCACTCATCACGGTCGATTACGCCCAGCCAGCCAGGCTCTTTGGCCAGAACGGCCAGAACCTTGGATTTGCCGTGAGCTGGTGCCACATACCAGCTTTGCTCCCAGGTCGGGTTTTTCTTGTTCAAAAATGCTTGAAAAGCCTGCACATCATCCGGTCCCTCGACCATCAACACTTTTTTGCCGGTCTGGCCAATATGCCTGGTCTTGATGTGGCTAATCAGATCATCAATCTTGCTCATGCCGCCCCCAGCTCGATACGCAGGCCATTGAGCTCATAGCGCTGCCAGATTTCCGGCTGATGCGAGGTAATCAGCAACTGGCCGTTTTTAGCGGCAACCAACTGCTCCAGGCAGGACAGCATGCTGCTGACCAGTGACGGATGCATGTATAAATCCGGCTCGTCGATCATCACCACGCAGCCTTCTTCGCCCCAGCGCTCCAGCACATAAATCAGGATCAGCACCTGATGTTCACCGGCGCTCAGATCATCCATCGAATGCGCCACGCCACGCTGACCTTTTACTTTGACCCGCAGACGGTTTTCGCCTGGCTTGATTTCCGTATCGATTTCCTTGCCCTGCAAAAACGCGTTCAGACGGCGTATCACCGCATGAAAGGTGTGAAGCTGGGTGGTTTTCAGTGAAATCAGCGATGCTTCCAGCTGCCCCTTCCAGTCGTCGCTGGCAAGATAGCGCGGCAGCCAGCGCCCGGCCGGGTCATCCGCCACCACACTGCCCACGCCCCGGCGCGGGCTGACCCAGCGCCGCTCTTCGGCATCCAGATAAATCAGGTTGGGAAAGAACGTGGCGGATTTCTCAAAACCCAACACCATCTTGCGCCGCGCCTCGGCCAGTTTTTCCAGCCACTCGCCCTCCGGCAATAGCAGAGTCCGTTTGGGTGCGCCCGGCTTACCAGTACGGCTGACCGATTCGCCAAGCCACTGCACCTCAGGCAGGCTGGCCTGCTGCCGTTCTACCCAGCTTGTTTCGCCAAAGATCACGCCCAGAAAACCGCCTTGCCCGTTCTGCTGCGGCGGAAGATGCGGCACATCGGATAACACCACCGCACACCCGCCCCAGCGCTGCAGCCATTCGCGGGTATGTGCATTTTTCGGCAGGGGCTTGCGGCTATCCAGCCATTCACCCAGTGCGCTCCACAGAGCAGCAACGGCACGCAATACCGTCGATTTACCGCACCCATTGGGGCCGGTAAACAGCACATTTTTTTCAATTTCGTCCGACCAGTCACTGGTCAAATCAATAGTCTGGTCAATCAGCGGACCTACTTCGGCAAAGATGATTTTCTGGATTTTCATTTAATCGTCCCCACTCCCGCCAGTTATCACTTTCACATTATCCAGCAGATTGTCGTGGTCAAGTTTTCTCAGACACCCCAATAATCTTCTTCCCTGCCTGTAGTGGCTCAGCCCCGGGATATCTGCCACCCAGGCCTGATCCGGTGTTCGATGCACTGATACCTCAGCGCAGGGTTCGGGCAAAGAAGGCCGAAGCCTTTTTTGAGATTTCATATTCTTCCTTGAGTTGGCGCAGTTGGGCCTCAAGCGCCCCTCACCACCCCAAACTCCCCTGCCTCCCCATCACCCCTTCCAGCACACGCCTTACCGGCGCCGGTAGGGCGGCTTCTTCCAGCCGTTCGAGCGGGTGCCACACCTGCCCCGCGCTGTTTTCGGCGACCTGGTGGGGGGGCGTGCCCTGGGGGGCGTCCGTCGCTACCTCCACCCGCCACGGTTCCAGGTGGAGTACGAAGTGGGTAAACACATGGCGCAGCCCCGGGAGGGGGGTGCAGTGGAGCACGGGCAGGCCCAGGTGGGTGGCGACCCAGTGGGCGGGGTCGGTGTCTTCGGGGAGTTCGGGCAGGCTTTGCAGGCCGCCCCAGATGCCGGTGGGGGGGCGGCGTTCGAGCAGGACGTGGCCGGCGTGGGTCACCACGACAAAGCGGCCCTGGCGTTCGGGGACGGCCTTGCGCGGGCGGGGGGTGGGGAGTTCGGCGGTGCGTCCGTCGCGCAGGGCCACGCAGTCGGGGGCAAAGGGGCAGGCGGTGCAGCGGGGCTTGCTGCGGGTGCAGACGGTGGCGCCCAAGTCCATCTGGGCCTGGGTGTAGATGTCCACATCCCGGGCGGGCAGCAGGCTTTCGGCGAGGGCCCAGAGCTGTTTTTCGATGGCGGGGCTGCCGGGGAAGCCTTCGATGCCAAACACCCGGGTGAGCACCCGTTTCACGTTGCCGTCCAGGATCGCGGCCCGGGTGCCGTAGGCGAAGGCGGTGATGGCGGCGGCGGTGGAGCGGCCTATGCCGGGCAGTTCGGCCACCTGGGCCGGGTCGGCGGGGAACACGCCGCCATGCCGGGCCATCAGGGTTTGGGCGCATTTGTGCAGGTTGCGGGCGCGGGCGTAGTAGCCCAGCCCGCTCCACAGGGCGAGCACGTCTTCCACCGGGGCGGCGGCCAGGCTGGGCAGGTCGGGGAAGCGGGCCAGAAAGCGCTGGTAGTACGGAATCACCGTATCCACCTGGGTCTGCTGGAGCATGATTTCCGAGAGCCAGATGCGGTAGGCATCCTTCACCTGCCAGGGCAGGTCGTGGCGTCCGTGCTGGGCGTGCCAGTCAATCAGGCGTGCGGCAAAGGGTAGGGGCATGGTTTCAAGTCTCGACGCTGGGGGGCGGGCCGGCGATAATGCAGATCCCAACAGAACAGCTCCGGTGCCGGCTCCGGCGTCCGGAAAAACCATTCTTCATTTATGAGTAATGCCAACAACGATCTGGCGGCGCGGGCTTTCCGTGACACGCTGGGCATGTTTCCCACCGGCGTCACGGTGGTGACCGCCCGTACGCCCGAAGGTGGAGCCGTCGGGGTGACCGTGAGTTCCTTCAACACGGTGTCCCTCAATCCCCAGCTGATCGTCTGGAGCCTCTCCAAGCACCTCGCCAGTCTGCCGGTGTTCGAAAGCGCGCCAGTGTACGCGATCCACGTGCTGGCCGAAGACCAGCAGGACATCTCCCAGCGCTTCGCCAGCAAGCTGCCCGACCGCTTTGCCGGGCTGGAGGTGGTCGATGGGCTGGAAGGCGTGCCCCTGCTCGCCGGCTGCTGTGCCCGCTTCGAGTGCCGCCACCACGCGGTGCATCCGGGGGGCGACCACCAGGTGCTGATCGGTGAGGTGCTGCGCTTCGAGCGCGACGCCAGCCGGCGCCCGCTGGTGTTCCAGGGCGGCGCTTACCAGCGTCTGGCCTGATCATGCAGACGCCTGTGCCCCACTGGATCGAGGCGGGGGCAGGCCCCCGCGCCATGGTGCTGCTGCATGGCGTGAGCGGCGGCGCACCGGGCTTTGAGGCCCTGCTGCCCCTGCTCGCCCGCCCGGGCTGGCGCGCTCTGGCCTGGGACATGCCGGGCTATGGTGAGAGCCCCGCCCTGGCACGTTTTGATTTTGATGGGCTGGTGGATGCGCTCGAACGCCTGCTGGATGCGGCGGGCCTGGCGCGCTGCGTGCTGGTGGGCCACAGCCTGGGCGGCATGATCGCCCTCCAGGCGGCCAGCCGGATTGCCCATCGCCTGGACGGGCTGGTGTTGGCGTGCAGCACCCCCGCCTTTGGCGCCAGCTCCGGCGCCCATCAGCAAGCCTTTCTCAATCAGCGCCTGGGCGCGCTCCTGCAGGGGGCCAGCATGGCCGATCTGGCTGCTGATGTGATCCCCGCGATGCTGGGCCCGGGCAGCGATCCGGCAGTTGAGGCCGCCGCCGTGGCACTCATGGCCCGCATTGCGCCGGCCAGCTACGAGGCCGCCCTGCGGGCGCTGGTGCATTTTGATCAGCGCAGCCAGCTGCCCCATATCCGCGTGCCCACTTTGGTGCTGGCGGGCAGCCATGACAAGGTGTCCACCCCGCTGGTGATGCGCCGCATGGCCGAGCGCCTGCCCCTGGCCCGCTACGAGGAACTGGACGCCGGCCACATGGCGCCCTTCGAGGAACCGGGCGATTTTGCCCTCGCCGTCACCCAGTTCTGCGCCGATCTGGAAAGCTGAACAAGGCCCGACCACGCCATGAGCGAAAGCCCCTTCAAGAGCAAGGCCGGACTCACCCGCGTCCGGCGCGCCTTTTTTTACTCCATGGCCGGCCTCGCCGCCGCCTACCGCCACGAACACGCTTTCCGCCAGGAAGTCTGGCTCGCGGCGGTGTTGATCCCGCTCGCCATCTGGCTGCCCGTGGGCGCCATCGGCAAGGCCCTGATGGTGGGCTCGGTGCTGCTGGTGCTGCTCGCCGAGCTGCTCAATTCTGCGCTGGAGGCGGTGGTGGATCGCATCTCCCTCGACATCCACCCCCTCGCCAAGCGCGCCAAGGACGTGGGCAGCGCGGCGGTGTTCGTGGCGCTGCTCAATGCGGTGCTGATGTGGGGGCTGGTGTTGTGGGGCTAGGCGGGCGCGCATTCGGGCAAGCCGGGGCTATCCAGGTTTAGTCCTTTCCGCAACGCCCTCACCCCCGCCCGTGCGAAAATCTCCCCCCATTGTTTTTCCGTGCCGCCCGGCGGCCTGTGTGCCATGTCTGAAGACTCCCTGAATACCGTTTCCGATCTGGTGATCCATCGTCTCGTGCGGGAGGCCCAGGGGGCGTCCCGGGTGGTCTTGCGGGCGGGGCCGAATCCGCTGGATGAGCCGGCCCTGCGCCTGATGGAGCGGCTGTGCCAGTCTTATGCGGCACGGCCAGGCAAGGGCTATGGGCACTTCGAGCAGGAAGGCGCGGGCTTTCCGATGCCGGGTCTGGTGCGTCAGCTGGTGGTGGAGCAGCGCATCGACTTCGCCCGCTTCCAGCAAGAGGCCATGGCGGTGCTCCAGGCCCGGGTGGACGAAGACCAGATCGAAGACGGCGGTTATCTGGTGGTGGCTCGGGTGAGCATGTTCGGGGCGGATTGCCTGTGGTTCGCGCTGATTCAGGATGTGCTTGGCAGCGCGATCCTTGAGGGCGGCGAGATTGTGGATGCGCCCCAGCTCGACATTGCGGGCATCCAGGTGGCCGGGCGCATCGACCTCACGGCCTGGCAGGCGGGGGCCGAGCGTTACATCAGCTTCCTGAAGGGGCGGGGCGATGTGGCGGGGTATTTCAAGCGTTTTCTGGGCTGCACCGATGTGGTCATCGCCCTCAAGGAAACCCGCAAGCTGGTGGAGACCCTGGAGCAGTTTGCCGAGGCCCAGGCGCTTCCGCCCCCGGCCCGCGATACCCTGCTGGAGCGCGCCCATGAGGTGCTGGAAGCCATGGGCGAGCGCAGCGCCCCGGTGTCCCTCGAAACCGTGGCCGCCGAGGTCTGGCCCGAGGCCCCCGAAAAACTGGTCGAAACCCTGCAGGAAGAAAGCCGCGAGCTGGCCACCGGCTTCGTGCCCGACAAGCGCGCCCTGCGTCCGCTGGTGCGGTTTCGTGCCAAGGCCCAGGGCTGGCGCCTGGAGTTCGACCGGGCCGGCCTCAGTGCCGGGACGGTGCAGTACGACGCGGGCAACAACACCCTGATCCTCACCAACGTGCCGGAAAGCCTCAAGCGTTCGCTGCTGGACGAGTGAGAGGCAAGGCCGGGGCCCGGGTCGGCGGCGGGCTTAAACCCCGTCGATCCCGCACAGGGATAGCACTGTGCGCAGTTCGCGGCTGAGGGGCCGATCCCGGCGCAGGACGACTTGAAAGCTGCGTTCCAGGTTGAGAAAGTGGGTCTCGACCGGGGCCAGCCAACCCGCCCGAAAGGCGTCCTGAAGCTCCAGGATGGAGAGGCAGCCCAGCCCCCGCCCGGCCCGCACCGATTGGCGGATGGCTTCGGTCTGTTCAAGCTCGGTGATCCGTCGGGGGATGAGGCCCGCCGTGCGCATGGCCCGGTCGAACACTTCCCGGCTACCGGACCCGGGCTCACGCACCAGCCAGGGCTCGGTCTGCAGGTCAGCGGGGGTGGCGTTGCCGGTGACCAGGGGGTGATCGGGGGCGGCAAACACGCAGAGCCGGTCGGGGCGGCAGAAAAAACGCTGCAGTCGCCTGTCTTGCACGGGTTCTTCCACAAAGCCCAGATCCAGCCGCTGGCTGAGCAGATCCGTCACGACCTGTTCGGTATTGCGCGTGCTGAGGCGCACCTGGGTGCTCGGGTGACGCTTTTCCAGTTCGGCCAGCAGGGCCGGCATCAGATGCTTGCCGATGGTCAGGCTGGCGCCCAGGTGGAGATCACACGCTGGCGCCTTGGACGGCACCAGAAACTCCATGGATCGAACCCGGTTCAGCACCTCCATGGCCCGGGGCTGCAGGCGCCGCCCGGCGTCGTTCAGGACCAGCTGGCGCCCAATCCGGTCGAACAGCGGCTTGCCCAGCTGCTGCTCCAGATCGGCCAGCGCCATGCTGGCCGCCGATTGGGTCAGGCCCATGGCCTCCGCTGCCAGCGTGACGTGGGGGTGGTTGGCAAGCACGGTAAACACTTCCATCTGACGCAGCGTGATCTTGATCATTTTGGAGGATTAGTCACTTCTGATAGTTGTATGGACTAATTCAAACTGGGTCGGGATTATAACCTTAGTAGTAGGTTTGTATCCATTCTGGGCGTAGCAGGGCGGGTTTGCAGCTGGACGAGGCGCGTGCGTCTGCCCCCCATGGGCGGGGTCGGCGGTGGCATATGTTCCACGGGGGCGGGGCGGGTGTGCATGGGCGCCATGGGAGAAGGCGCCCAGATTTGGAATCCGAGACTGGGGCCCGGCGGCGGGCTGGGCCCGTCTTTGGGCGGCGGTTTATTCGGAGAGGTCGGTGCCCGGCTGGGCGTATTTCATGATCCGCACCGGGCGCGCCGTGGGGTCGTTCTCCGCCCCCAGCACCCGGGCGCGCAGCTGGCCGCAGCCCCCGTCCACGTCCTGCCCGGCGGAGTTGCGCAGCTTGGTCAGGATGCCGCGCCGGTGGAGCTGGCGGGCGATGTCGGCGGCCTTTTCCCAGGCCGGGCGCCGGTAGGGCAGGTCAGGAATGTCGTTGTAGGGGATCATGTTCATGATCGCGTACTTGCCCGCCAGCAGGCGCACGATGCCATCCAGCTCCTCGGGGGTGTCGTTGATCCCGTCCAGCAGCGTCCATTGGTATTGCACCGGGTAGCCGGTGGCCCGGGCATAGGCTTCGGCCTCCGCCACCAGCCATTCGGGGCTGAGGCGTGGCGCCTTGGGCAGCAGATCGGCGCGCAGATCGGCCCGGGTGGTGTGGAGCGACAGGGCCAGCGCGGGTTTCACCGGCCCCTGGGGCAGGCGCTCGAACACGCGGGGGTCGCCCACCGTCGAGAACACCAGATTCTTGTGACCGATGCCGCCAGTGGTGCCCAGAAACTGGATCGCCTCCCAGACGTTCTCCAGGTTGTGGGAAGGCTCGCCCATGCCCATGAACACCACTTTCTTCACGGGCCGCCGGCGCCGGGCCTGGGCCACCTGGGCCACGATCTCGGCGCTGCCCACCTGGCGCAGCAGCCCATCCCGCCCGGTCATGCAGAACACGCAACCCACCGCGCAGCCCACCTGGCTCGACACGCACAGCCCGTCCCGGGGCAAGAGCACGCTTTCCACCGTCTGCCCATCCTGGAGCGCCACCAGCATCCGCGCCGAACCATCCTCGCCCGGGTGCTCGGAATGCACCGTGGCCAGCCCGTCCACGATCCGGGTCAGCTCGGGCAGGGCCTCCTGCACCGCCTGGGGCAAGGCCGGCCCCCGCCGACTCGGCCCCGGGTCCAGCGCCAGCCCCTGGGCCCAGGCCCGCAAAATGCGCTCCTGATGGCCGGGCTTGGCGCCCCGTTCACTCAAAAACTGACGGATGTGCTCGATACGCATGGGGAAGGTACTCAAATCTGAAAAAAATGGGGCTCAGGTGGGAGCAAAGGCGGTCAGAACGATGTGCTCAATCCGGCTCAGGTCGGCAGTGGAGAGGGCGTAGCGTATTTCTTCAGCGTTTTTGCGCCGCTCGGGCATTTTGTAGTTGTTCTGGTGTATCCACCGTATCAGCAGATTGATGGTCCGGTTGGGTAAGTTGAATGCACGGTCGATTTCATCGTAGGCCCGATCATAGGCCTGCAGGTAAGCGGCCTCGCTGACGAGGGATTGTTGCAGGGCGATCCGGGCGCAGCGGATGACGAAGGCACTGGCTTCCTGGCCAGACCAGTGGGCATACACCATGGGGGTTGAGCGAAACTCGAAGCGAAAGTCTCCGTCGCCGATGTGAATGACATCCCATAGGCGCCGGGCGGGTTTGCTGAACTGTTCCAGGGCTTTCAGATACTGGCGTTCTTCCTGTTTCATCGCCACCGAGAGAGGCAGCAGGGCCGGGCTGCCATGAATTTTGGGTAGCGCGCCCTTGCTATGCAGACAGTAATGGGCGAGCAGGCGTGATACGCGGCCATTGCCGTCCATGAAAGGGTGCAGGAAAACGAAGCCGAAACTGAGGAGGGCGGCCTTGATCAAGGGGGGTACATCATCTTGGGCATTGGCCATGCGCATGAAGCCGTCGATCAACGCGGGCAGGTCTTGGGGGCGGGGCGGAATATAGCGCACAGCCAGGGCTCCATGTCCGCCCCGCTGCAGCCAGTTCTGCTTGGCCCGGAATCCGCCTTCGGCCTGGAGTGGTGAACGGGAGTTGATG
>JAJTBM010000332.1 GCA_021286885.1 Rhodocyclales bacterium | reverse complement strand
CCACCCCTTCGCCCCCGCCAACCAGGCCGAGGGCTACCGGGAGATGATCGAAGGTCTGGCCGCCCAGCTGCGCGCCGTGACCGGCTTTGACGCCATCTGCATGCAGCCCAACTCCGGCGCCCAGGGCGAGTACGCCGGTCTGGTGGCCATCCAGCGCTACCACGCAGCCCGGGGCGACAGCCACCGCAATGTGTGCCTGATCCCCAAGTCTGCCCACGGCACCAACCCGGCCACCGCCCAGATGTGCGGCATGGACGTGGTGGTGGTGAACTGCGACGACAACGGCAACGTGGATCTGGCCGACCTGAAGGCCAAGGCCGAGCAGTACGCCGAGCGCCTTTCCGCCCTGATGATCACCTACCCCTCCACCCACGGGGTGTTTGAAGAGGCGATCCGCGACATCTGCGCCACCATTCACCAGTACGGCGGTCAGGTATACATGGACGGGGCCAACATGAACGCCCAGGTGGGCCTCACCTCCCCCGCCACCATTGGCGCGGACGTGAGTCACATGAACCTGCACAAGACCTTCTGCATCCCCCACGGTGGTGGCGGCCCGGGCATGGGCCCCATCGGCCTGAAGGCCCATCTGGCGCCGTTCATGGCCGACCACGTGCTGGCCGCCACCGGCCCCGCCGACCGGGTGAACGCCGGCCAGGGTGCCGTGTCTGCCGCCCAGTTCGGCTCTGCCAGCATCCTGCCGATCTCCTGGATGTACATCACCATGATGGGCGCCCGGGGCCTCAAGCAGGCCACCGAAACCGCGATTCTGAACGCCAACTACGTGGCCACCCGCCTGAAGGATCACTACCCGGTGCTCTACACCGGCACCCAGGGCCGGGTTGCCCACGAGTGCATTCTGGACATCCGCCCCATCAAGGCGGCCACCGGGATCAGCGAAGTGGACATCGCCAAGCGGCTGATGGACTACGGCTTCCACGCCCCCACCATGTCCTTCCCGGTGGCGGGCACCATCATGGTGGAGCCCACCGGGTCCGAAGACAAGGGCGAGCTGGACCGCTTCATCGACGCCATGGTCAGCATCCGCAACGAAATCCGGGCCGTGGAAGAAGGCCGTCTGCCGGCGGATAACAACCCGCTCAAGAACGCGCCCCACACCCAGGCCGACGTGACCGCCGCCGAGTGGGATCGCCCCTATGGCCGTAACGAAGCCGCCTACCCCCTCGCCTGGGTGGCCGACAACAAGTTCTGGCCCAGCGTGAACCGGATCGACGACGTCTACGGTGATCGCAACCTGTTCTGCGCCTGCGTCCCCACCGACGAACTGGCCTGAACCTGAGCCGTATGCATCCGGGCTCCCGCCCGGATGCACAAACGCCCCGCCTGCACACGCAGGACGGGGCGTTTTTTTATGCGTTCGAGGCGCTCAGGGCTTGCCCAACAGCGCCTTGAGGAAAGCCACCGGAATCGCGTAAGTGATGCCCGAAGGGTTGGTGATGGCGGCTTCCTTGAGCCCCTTCACGAACACCTGGTTCACCACCCCCACCACTTCGCCGTTTTCGGCCAGATACACCGGGCTGCCGCTGTTGCCCGGGAAGGCCACGATGTCGAGTTGAAGCACGTTGTAAAGCCCGCTGTTGAGCCGGCGAATGGCCCGGGCGTCCAGCTGGCTGGCGTTGGCAAAGGGCTGGCCAATGGGGGTGATGGCCGCCACGATGCCCTTGTGGGTCGCCGGAAAAACACCCAGGGCGCCCACCAGCGGGAAGCCGGTGATCGCAATGTCCTGGCCTTCCCGCACCACCGTGTTTTCGGCCAGCACCATGGGGCGCATGGGCGGGCCTTCGATACGCAGCACGGCCAGATCCCGCTCGGTGTCGACGGCCTCCTTGGTCGCCATGCGCAGCTGGGGGCGACCGCCTCCGGGGGTGGGAATGGCGACTACGAAGCGCTCGCTCACGTCGGCAAACACTTCCGCCACCACGTGGGCATTGGTGGCCACCTGGTTGCCATCCCCCACCACGAAGCCGGAGCCAAAAAAGCGGAACGACGGGCTGCGGGTGGGCAGCAGGCTGCCAATGGCCACAATCGAGGGGCGAATCTGTTGCAGGGTATCGGGCAGCTCGGCGGCCTGGGCCTGGGGCGGAGCCACACCCAGCAGCAAGGCCGCACCCAGCAGACTTGCAGACAGACAACGGGCCAGACGAGCAGCAAGCACTTGAACGGCGACGTGAACAGCGTTGGGGGTATTCATGGGAAGGCAGACGCCGGCCCAGGCCGGCGGGGGAAGATGGCTTACCCGCTTAGCGTACCACAACCGCCTCTACGGCCTTGATTCCCTGGACGATAGGAGACGGATGGGGCACCGCCGACGGATCAAAGGGATGTTCAGCCCGGGGGAAGAAGGCCAGGATGCGCTTCACGTACGCCTGGGTTTCCTTGTAGGGAGGAACGCCCTTGTACTTGTCCACCGCGCCCTCACCCGCGTTGTAGCCGGCGGCTGCCAGGGCCACATTGCCCTTGTAGTAGGCCAGCAGCCAACGCAGATAGGCCAGCCCGCCCCGGATGTTCTGCACTGGATCGAAGCTGTCTTTCACGTTGAAACGGGCTGCAGTTTCGGGAATGAGCTGCATCACCCCCATCGCATTCTTGGGAGAACGGGCATTCGGATCGAGGGCCGATTCGGTGCTCGCAATCGCCAGGGCGAGGCGAGGCTCAATGGCGTAGCGCCCGGCCAGGGTGGTCACCATTTCGACCATCTGGCGCCGGCCTTCGGGCAGGGATGCAATGTACTTGCGGCTGTCCCAGCTTTCCCGGGCAAAGAACTGGCGATCCGAAGGGCGCGGCTTGAGGCATTCGGGCACCGCACCGCTGAACTCGCCAAACCGGGGGCGGATGCGCTCGGCACCCGAGTGTCCCTTCACGATGGCCATGTCGAACAGGGTGATGGCATAGTCGTCATTGCGCACCACACCGCGCCCGTTGGCAAACATCCAGCCCAGGCTGTACATGGCCTCGCCACTGCCCAACAGCACCGCCTGACAGTACAGGTCGGCCGCCTGTTCGGGATCTCGGGGAACCCCTTCGCCATGCTCCAGGGCCTGGGCCTGGGCCAGCAGCTGGCTGATCGCCGCCTCGGGGTCTGCCGCGTCAGCAGCAAAAACGGGCGCCTGGGCCATACAGCCCAGAACGCCCGCCAGCAGAACCCCCAGGCGGAGGCATTTCAACACCATAAGCCTTCCGCCCGATGGATCAGAGTCGCCAAACCCGCGCGCCAGCCTCAGCCAGCGCGGCGGGATCGTAGAAGCTCTTGACGTCGGTGAACACGCCACCCGGCACCAGCTTTTCGGTCAGACGGGCGACGCCCAGATCTGCGTACTCCTGGTGAGCCACGGCAGCCACGATGGCCTGGGCCTTGGGCAGATCATCCCAGGCGACCAGCTTGACACCGTATTCGTGGACAGCTTCTTCAGCCTCGGCCACCGGGTCATGCACCGACACTTCGCAACCGTAGCTTTGCAGCTCGCGGATCACGTCGATGACCTTGCTGTTGCGCAGGTCGGGGCAGTTTTCCTTGAAGGTCAGACCCAGCACCACCACCTGAGCGCCCTTGATGCTGTGACCCGCCTGGATCATCTGCTTCACGGTCTGCTCGGCCACGTGCTTGCCCATGCTGTCGTTGATACGACGGCCAGCCAGGATCACGTCGGGGTGGTAGCCCAGCATTTCGGCCTTGTAGGTCAGGTAGTAGGGATCAACGCCAATGCAGTGACCACCCACCAGACCCGGACGGAAGGGCAGGAAGTTCCACT
>JAJTBM010000331.1 GCA_021286885.1 Rhodocyclales bacterium | reverse complement strand
CGACCATCAGGAACACCTGCTCTACCCGGCCCAGGGGCTGGATCTGATGCTCGACAGCCAGGGACGCGAACTCCTCCAGTACGTGGCCCCGGCCCGGTTTGAGGAAGTCCGTGCCCCCATCCTCAAGCTTGCCCGACCGGCGTCTTGAACCGGCCGCCATCAGCTCCAGAACAAAGCGCTGAAAGACAAAGTAAAACAGGGGCCCCCGCCAGCGCGGGGGCCCCTGTTTTTTGAGACGGATACGCTGAAGGCTCAAGCAGCCTGCTGCATCCCCATACTGGCGGCTCGGAACACATCCACCAGCCGGTCGATCTGGGCCCGGGTATGGCCCGCATTCAGGATGACCCGCAAACGCCCCTGCCCCCGGGCCACCGCCGGGAACTTGACGCTATCCACGTGCATGCCCGCATCCCGCAGTTGCAGGGACAGACGATCCGCCTCGGCCTCATCCCCAATCAGCACCGGCACAATGGGCGTGAGCGTGGACACCAGGGTGTAGGGCAGATCCTGCATCCGCTCGACAAAGTAGCGCTGGTTGTCCCACAGGTTACGGTGGCGCTCCGGCTCGTCACGGATGATGTCAATGGCTTCACTCACGGCCAAGGCCTGATCCGGCGGCAGCGTTGAGGTAAAGCCGTAGGCTGTACAGGTCAGGCGCAGCAGATCGGCAATGCTCTGGTCCGTCGCCACAAAGCCGCCAATCGCCCCATATGCTTTGCTCAGGGTACCCATGCAAATCAGGCGCGGATCGGTAATCCCGAAGTACTCGGTAATACCGCCCCCCGTCGCCCCCAGCACACCAGTGCCGTGGGCATCATCCACATACACCATCGCATCGTAGCGATCAGCCAGGGTCAGCAGTTCGGGCAGGGGAGCGATGTCACCATCCTGGCTGAACACCCCATCGGTCACGATGATCCGCCCAGTGGCGGTGGAGGTCTTGAGCAAGGACTCCAGATGATCCAGATCCAGGTGGCGATAGCTGATCCGGTCTGCCCCTGACAGGCGAATGCCTTCGCGGATACTCACGTGGTTCAGTTCATCGGTGAAATAGGCGTAGCTTTGGCGCCCCTTGCTCCGATAACCATACACCCGAGCACACTGGTTCACCTTCACCAGGGCCGAGAGGGCACCCAGGTTGGTCAGATAGCCGGTGGCAAACAACAGGGCGCTATCTTTATCCTTCATGGCCGCCAGCTTGTTTTCCAGCGCGTGGTAGATATCGAGATCGCCACCCAGCAAGCGAGACTCACAATTACCCACCCCATAACGACGCAAACCGTCGCAGGCCCGTTCGATCATCCGGGGGTGGGTTGCCAGACCCAAGTAATTGTTGGTACTGAAGGAGACATGCTCTTCTCCCCCCATCCGGAAAGTCGGCGACGGCAGGGACTCAACCCGAGGAATGGAATGAACGGCGCCACGTTCTTCAAGCCAGCGGGTGATGTCGTAAAACTCTTTCATGATGTGCACCTGGATGATTGTTTAGACCAAACAAATATTATCATCATGACAAACAGCTATCCAAGGCCTTACATCCCCCCTTCATCCAAAAGGCCGCCTCCCCCGCCGCGTGACTGGGGAAAGCAGGCCGGGGAGGTGAACCGAAGACGCGCCCTGCTCAGAAGCGGTAACGGGCGCCCATCATGAGCGACTTGGGGGTGAAGTTGGCGGGCAGGTTGGTGTCCCCGTCATAGCCCTGACAGCTGCCCCCCGCGCACAGGGAGTTTTTACCGCCATTCTGGTTGCTGACCTGGGCGTAGTAGGCGTAGAGGTCGGTCTGCTTGTCGAGGGCGTATTCGTAGCCCAGGCCATAGTGGGTGGAATCCCGGTCGGTGCTCATCCGGTCATCCAGATGCCCGTACACGGCGCGCAGGGTGTGGCGATCCTTCAGGGGCACGGAAGCCCCCAGCCACCAGACGCGCCGATCCAGCTTCTTGCCCGCCCCTTCCTGGTTATCCTCACCGAGCAGGTACTGGGCATAGAGCTTGCCCCAGGGCAGATCATAGGTAGCCGCCAGATTGCGCGAACGGCGCCGGATGTTCTCGGTGGCGGGTGTAGTCACCGTGCCCTGGCGCAGGAAAGACAGATAACCCACGGCCGCATACAAAGGCCCCTGGCGATAGCTCAGGCTGGCACTCTCGCCCTTGCCCTCATCCTTGGGGCCAATGCTCGTGCTGGCCCCGGTCACACCCACCTCGCTGCGGCTGTTGTTCTCCATCCCCGCCGAATACGCCAGGGCCGCCTGCCAGCCGGAGAAGCTCGGAGAGGTATAGAACACCCCGTTATCGAAGCGGCTCGCCGCCGCACTCGACCACAAACGGAAGGCCGTCGCCCCGCCGATGGTGAAGGGGTCGGATGCGCTCGCCAGCAAATAAATGGGTGCGTAATCCCGACCAAAACGGATGTCGCCATAACGCCCCTTCAAACCCACAAAGGTGTTGCGCGAAAAAATCGCCACGCCCGTGGTATTAGGCGCCGAAGACGAGGCCGCCCCCTGGCCCGGGTTGCTGATGTTGCTCGAATGGCCGGTGTTCTGGCCGTTGTCGATGGACACCCCAGCCTCCAGTTGGAAATAAGCCTTCAGATCATCCCCAAAGCTGCGCTCCCCCTTGAAACCCAGCCGGCTCGCCGAACCCAGGCCACTCTGCACCCGGGTCTTGGCCCCTTGGCCATAGTTGGCGTATTCGACCCCCGCATCTGCAATCCCGTAGATGCTAAGCCCCGCCGGCATCCCGCCCGCCGCCGTAGCCTTGGCCGGCTGGGCCGCCGCCTGGGTAGCCACCTGAGTGGCCGCCGCCGCACTCTCCCGAGCCGAGGCCTGGGCCTGCTGGGCCGCAGCGGTGGCTTCGGCCAGCTTCTTTTCCAGTTGCTCCAGGCGGGCCCGCTGGGATTGCAGCTCGGCGCGCAGCTCTTCGGTCAGGTCTGCCCGGGCCGGGGTGCTCAGGGCCAGGCTGCCCAGGAGGGCCCAGGCCAGGGGCTTGAGGGAAGTCTTGATCATTTGTCTCGTCCTTGTCCTTTTTGTATGGAAAACCGCCAGCGCCCATCGGCGTAGGCCGACCAGCAAGCAGCGGTGCCCCCATTCCAACGAAAACGGCTTTCGATCTGCTTTCGATGGGCCACACTCCCAGCCCCGGACAAGTCGGGATACCATTACGGCCACGTTCAGCCCACTTTCAGCCCACGCTCGGGCGACGACCTCCGCCCATTGCCCGCATTGCCTGCACGGCCCTTATTCCCTTTCCCCTTTCTCCCATGCACAGCCACGAACACGCCTGCTGCCCCACCGACTGGCAGCACGCCTTGGATCAGGCCGCCGCCCGCTGCCGCAGCCAGGGTGCCAGCCTCACCCCCATCCGCCGCCAGGTGCTGGCCCTGCTCTACCAACACCCCAAAGGGCTCAAGGCCTACGACCTGCTCGCCCGGCTCCAGGAGGAACGCAGCAACGCCACCCCGCCCACCATCTACCGGGCCCTGGATTTCCTGCTGGAACACGGCTTGGCCCACAAAATCGGGCGCCTCAACCTGTTCGTGGCCTGCCACCACGAAACCCACCTGCGTCCCAGCCTGTTCCTGATCTGCCCCCGCTGCGGCAGCGTCAGCGAACTCCAGGACGCCCCCCTGATGGACGCCCTCGCCGCCAGCCTGCGCCAGGCCGGACACCTGCTGGAAAGCCCCGAAGTGGAACTGAGCGCCGTCTGCCCCGGCTGCGCCAGCGCCCAAAATCCGTCGGACGACACGGGCAGTGCCCGCTAGACCGCCCGGGTAAG
>JAJTBM010000330.1 GCA_021286885.1 Rhodocyclales bacterium | reverse complement strand
CAAAGATGATTTCATCGATGTTCTCAGCCGCATGGATTCTGTTTGTAACTGCCTGTAAACCCTTGAAAAAAGCCAGGCGAGTCGCAACATCGACCATGCCACCCTTAGTCATTCCGGCATTCATTCATGCACCTGTAAGGAACCATCAAAACAGGATTCAGCCTGAACACCCCACACCGCTTGTTTTTGTACAAGCGCTGGGTAATGCCAAGCCCCTGCTAAAGGAAAAATTCCAGATTATTGTACAGGGCACGCGGGGCAAAACGACCACACAGGCGTCCGATCTCCTCAAGGGTGGTGGAGGCTCGGCTCGGCTTCAGGTGGGTGATCCAGACTTCCGGTTGAACGCTCATGCGCTCAAGGAAAAGCGCCAACAAACTCGGACTCAGGTGACGGGAAGCCAACGCCAGATCATGCAACGCATCGGGGAAGGCGGTTTCGATCAACAGGTAGCGCAGGTCCGGGATTTCATTGATGGCAGCCAGCAAAGGCTCGGAATAAGCCGTGTCGCCAGAAAACACCAAACTGCCTCCGGGGGCAGATAACTGAAAGGCCACCGCAGGCACGGTGTGCAATGCCGGCAGCGCTTTCACTGCACGCCCCTGCCCCAGCTGCACGGTTTCACCTATCCGCATTTCATGAAAACGCAGATAGGGATTGGAGCGATCCGGAATGGAAGAAAAATCAGGCCAGACCAGCCAGTTGAAAATATGCGAACGAAGTATGCGCAGAGTCTCGGGAGAACCATGCACCACGAGGGGCGTAGCCCGAGCATCCCCCACCGTATCAACCAGCAGGGGAATCATCGCAATGTGATCCAGATGGGCATGGGTCACAAAGACATGGTCGATCCGGACCAGTTCTTCGAACTCCAGATCGCCCACACCTGTGCCTGCATCAATCAGGACGTCGTGATCCGCAAGCAGCGCTGTCGTACGCTGCTCCCGCCCGCCTATACCGCCGCTACAACCCAGAACCCGCACCTTCATCTTGTACTCATGGTCTATGCAAGAGTGGCGCAGGATGCTGAACGCCAAGACTACCCGCCAAAAATATAAGCTAACGCCTCAGGATAGTAAGTCCCAACGGGCATGAAAGTTAGAAAAGTCACAATATCCCGGGTAGTTCACCCAAAACAACATTACTTGGCCAAACAGAAGAACTCCATCTTGACGCCCGCGATCTCGATGATGTCGTGATCATGGAGTTTATGGGCCTGGGCATCCAGGCTACGGCCATTCACCACCGGAAAAACCGTACCCTCCACATGGGTGATGAAGTAGCCATGGGGACGACGGGTAATCACGGCCACCTGGGTACCAGGCTTGCCGAGGGTGGTCAGGGATTTGGACAGTTCCAGGGTACGCCCGGCATGGGTGCCGCTCAGGATCTGAATGGAGCCCAGTACATTTTCTGGGGCGGGTGCCGCCACGCTGGACGCGGCAGGCTCCGGGATCGCCGGGGCCACAGGACTATCAGCGGGGCTGCCAAATGCCACCGCATCACTCGCATCATGACTGGATTGGGGCGTATCGGAGAAATATTTGACGCGATACTTGCCCAGCTCGATGAGGTCTCCGTTCTGCAAAACATGTTTCTTGACCGGCTGACCGTTCACATAGGTGCCGTTGGTGCTGTTCAAATCCTCAAGGAAAGCATCGTCAAGGATGGTCACAATCACGGCATGGTCACCACTGATGGCCAGATTATCGATCTGGATATCGTTATGGGGCTTGCGGCCTATCGTCACGCGCTGCTTGTCCAGCACGACTTCCTTCAGCACCAGACCATCCATGCTCAAAATCAACCTAGGCATTCTTTATCCTATCCTGTCAGCCTGTCATCACCGGCTTTGCTCAGCTCATTCTCAATCGACTTCGGCACCCAGACTCCCCCCCTCGCGGGAAGAAACCACAATCACCGAAATATTGTCTGTTCCCCCCTGGTCGTTTGCCAGCTCGACCAGAAGCTCTGCTGCAACAGCGGGTCTACTGCCCAAGGCAAGCAGGACCTCACCAATATCTTCCTCGGACAGCATGTCGGTCAGCCCGTCCGAACACAGCAGATAAATATCACCCGGCTCCAGGGCCAGGACATCCAGCTCGGGCTCGACTTCGGCGCCCACGCCAAGCGCACGCGTCAGCAAGCCTTTCCAGGCAGGCGGAGCCTCATCTTTCGAGCCAATCATGCCTGCGTCGAGTTGTTCCCGCAACAGACTGTGATCACGGGTGAGGCAATGCAGGATGTTCTTGCGCAAGCGATAAATTCGCGAGTCACCCACATGGGCCACCAGCACACTGCCATCTGGCCTCAAGGCCAGCGCGGCCAGGGTGGTCCCCATGTGACGCAAGGCCGGGTCCATGCAGGCCTCCATGAACACTGCCCGGTTTGCCTCCCGAAAGGCACGGCGCATATGGCACTCCCGCAACACGCCAGCCCCTTCGGCCTGCAACACCTGGCTGCAGGTGCTGACCGCCAGGCGGGAAGCGACTTCGCCTCCAGCATAGCCGCCCATGCCGTCCGCCAGGATCGCCAAGCCGCCGGACTCGTCGTAGCTCAACCAGTCTTCGTTACGCACCCGCACCCGCCCAACGTCAGTCAAGGCTGCCATGCGCCAACTCACACCGAGCAGCTCCATGGCGTTTCAGTCCTTCACTGCACCACCGGCATCGGTGGTGTCACGCCCCAGCAGCCCAGCCAGCGCAAGCACCAAAGCAGCCCCCAAAAAACCAGCCAAGGGGCGGAACCAGACCGGCCCATCCGACGGCAGATAGGTTTGCACCGCAGGATCGCTGATCAACATCCCTCCGGCTACCCAGCCCAGCAGCGCAGCGCCCAGCTTGACGATGACCGGAAAACGCTCCATGGCCTGCATGATGAGCTGGCTGGACCAGACAATAACCGGAATACTGATCGCCAGTCCCAGTCCCAACAATACGAGACTATCGCCGGCAGCCCCTGCGACACCAATCACGTTGTCCAGACTCATCACAAAGTCAGCAACGATAATGGTCTTGATTGCCCCGGAAACACTGGTCGCCGCATCGATCTCATGCCCGTCTTCATCTTCGGGCAGCAGCAGCTTGACCCCTATCCACAACAGGAGCAGCCCCCCTACCAGCTTCACGTAGGACAGGCCCAGCAGGGTCGCGGCAAACAGGGTCAGCACCACCCGCAGCCCCACGGCGCCGGCCACCCCGAACATGACTCCGTAACGGCGCTGCTCCGGCTGCAGTCGGCGACAGGCCAAGGCGATCACCACCGCATTGTCACCGGACAACACCAGATCGATCATGATGATCTGGAGCAGCCCCATCCAGAATCCGGGCTCTAGAAACTCAGTCATGTAAAACTCTCACGCCCTTCGCAGGACAAGAATACTCAAAGCGGCGATTCTAACTTTTTCGTCATCGGTGGACAGGATGTCCACAAAAAGAAACCGCGCCCGGGGCGCAAACCCCGGGCGCGGTCAGCTACAGCGCGGGTGCTGGATTACAGCAGACCCTTGAGCAGCTTGCCCATCTCGGACGGGTTGCGAGTCACGGTGAAGCCGCACTCTTCCATGATGGCGAGCTTGGCATCAGCGGTGTCAGCGCCGCCGGAGATCAGCGCGCCGGCGTGGCCCATGCGCTTGCCCGGGGGGGCGGTCACACCAGCGATGAAGCCGACGATCGGCTTCTTCATGTTTTCCTTGCACCAACGGGCAGCTTCAGCCTCATCGGGACCGCCGATTTCGCCGATCATGATGACGGCGTCGGTGTCGGGGTCGT
>JAJTBM010000005.1 GCA_021286885.1 Rhodocyclales bacterium | reverse complement strand
CCGGCAGCGGCAAGGATCGCCTGCTGATGGCCACGCTGTATCTCGTCGACATGGCCGACTACGACGCGGTGAATGCCGTGTGGGATGGCTGGGTACCGGCGGGCACTGCGCCGTGCCGCGCCTGTGTGCAGGTGGTGCGCCTGGCGAACCCCGGCTGGCGGGTGGAGGTGGCGGTGCAGGCTGCGGTGGGCTGAGGACGCGGGCGGGCACTTCCCGTCGGCATGGCGGCATGGATCGCCCCGATTGGGTTTCTGCCGCCTTTACATCTTTCGTCCCCTGCCTATAGTGTCGAATTGGGCGCGTCGCAGGGGAAAGTCCTCCGAAGAGGGGTGAGCGGGCGTTTGCCCGCCATCCAACTTGCTCCCGGGAGGTAGTCATGACTTTGCGTCAGCGCTTTATTGTTGGTGCCGCCGGCATCGCCCTTGCCTTTTCGGCATCCCTCGCCCAAGCCGGGCCCTACTCGGCCATGTATGTCTTCGGAGACAGCCTCTCCGACGTCGGCAACGACGCGCTGATCTCCGGTGGCGCCATACCCCGGACCTCGATCTTCACCAACGGCACCACCTCCGGCCGCTTCACCAACGGCTACAACTACATCGACTACATGGCCAGCTTCATGGGCCTCTCGGTCACGCCTTCGGTGGCGGGTGGCACCAACTACGCCTACGGCGGCGCGCGGGTCGATGGCATCACGCCGGCGCTGGTGCCGCTGGGTGGTCTGTCGTTCAACCAGCAGGTGACGTCTTACGTGAGCAGTCACGCGGGCGCCGCCGACCCCAACGCGCTTTACGTGCTGTGGGCCGGCGCGAACAACGTCTCCGACGGCATCACCACGGTGGCGATGGGCGGTAGCCCGTCGGCCATCGGCACCCAGATCGGCAACTCGATCTCGGCCATCGGTTCGGCCATCGGCGCGCTGGGGCTCAATGGCGCCCAGCACTTCCTGGTGCTCAACCTGCCCGACCTCTCCCAGACGCCAGTGATCCGTTACGCCGGAAGCCCGCTTCTGACCGGCATCGCCCAGTCGGCCAGCGTCGGCTTCAACTCGGCCCTGGCGGGCCTGGTCGGGAGTGCGGCCTTCTCGGCGCTCGACATCACCCTGTTCGATGTCTTCACCGAGCAGACCAAGGTGACCAACGATCCCGCCGCCTACGGCTTCACCGACACCACCCACGCCTGCTACACCGGCGATCCCGACGGCGCGCCGCGGCCTGGCTGGGGCACCCCGACCACCTGCGCCGACGCCAGCGGCTACATGTACTTCGACTACATGCACCCGTCCGAGGCCTTGCACAACCGGCTGGCCCTGCTGGCCTACGATGCGCTTGCCGTTCCCGAGCCCACCACCCTTTCGCTGCTCTTCGCCGGCCTGGGCATGATGGGCTTCCTGCGGCGTCGCCAGATGCGCGGCTGAACCTCTCCCCCAGCCCTGTTGTCGAACGGCCTGCCCCTTCCGGGGTGGGCCGTTCTGCTTTTACCCTTCCCGCTGTAAGGCTTTGTTTTTCGACAGAAGGGGGGCCGCTCCGCTAGAATGCAGAGTTCTCCGCCGTACAAATCCAGGTAACGCAATGACTCAGCGCCTGCGCGAAATCCCCTACAACTACACTTCGTTTTCCGATCGCGAGATCGTGATCCGCCTGCTCGGCCACGACGCCTGGCAGACGCTCGACGCCCTGCGTTCCGAGCGCGTCACCGGCCGGTCCGCGCGGATGCTCTACGAGGTGCTGGGCGATGTTTGGGTCGTACAGCGCAACCCCTACCTGCAGGACGACCTGCTCGCCAACCAGGATCGTCGCGCCGCGTTGATCGACGCCCTGCGCCACCGCCTCCATGAGGTCGAAAAGCGCCGCGAGGAAGCCAGCGGCGAAGATCCCGATCGCAGCGCCAAGGTGGCGAGCCTGGTGCTGGCCGCCCACGCGGCGGTGGATCGCTTCAAGGCATTCTTCGAAGAAACCTACGACCTGCGCAAACGCGTCCGGCACGAGCTGGCCCGCCACACCCGCAAGGACAACATCTGCTTCGACGGCCACGCCCGCGTCTCCCACGTGACCGACGCCACCGACTGGCGCGTCGAGTACCCCTTCGTGGTGCTCTACCCCGACACCGAGGAGGAGATGGCGCCGCTGGTCAAGAGCTGCATCGAGCTCGGCCTCACCATCATTCCCCGGGGGGGCGGCACTGGTTACACCGGCGGCGCCGTACCGCTGGATGCCCGCTCGGTGGTCATCAACACCGAAAAGCTGATCTCCATGGGCCCGGTCGAAGAGGTCGTGCTGCCCGGCCACACCCAGGCCTACGCCACCATCCGCACCGGCGCCGGTGTGGTCACCGAGCGGGTGGCCGAAGCCGCTTCGTCTGCGGGCCGCGTGTTTGCCGTGGACCCGACCTCGGCCAGCGCCTCGTGCATCGGCGGCAACATCGCCATGAACGCCGGCGGCAAGAAGGCCGTGCTGTGGGGCACCGCCCTCGACAACCTGGCCTGGTGGAAGATGGTCACGCCGGATGGCGACTGGCTGGAGGTGGAGCGCCTCAACCACAACTTCGGCAAGATCCACGATCAGCCCACCGTTGAATTCCGCCTGCGCCGCTTCGACCCCAAGGGCGAAACCCTGCTGTCCGAAGAAATCCTGCGCATGCCCGGCGCTGCCTGCCGCAAGGTGGGCCTGGGCAAGGACGTGACCGACAAGTTCCTGGGCGGTCTGCCCGGCGTCCAGAAGGAAGGCACCGACGGCCTCATCGTCGCCGCCCGCTGGGTGCTGCACAAGATGCCCCCCGTCACCCGCACCGTCTGCCTCGAATTCTTCGGCCAGGTGCGCGAGGCGGTGCCCGCCATTGTCGAGATCACCGACTGGTTCAAGCCCGGCGCCCCCGGTGCGCTGGCGGGCGTCCAGCTCGCCGGCCTGGAGCACCTGGACGAGCGCTATGTGCGCGCCGTGGGCTACACCACCAAGGCCAAGCGCCACGGGCGGCCCAAGATGGTGCTGATCGGCGACATCGTCGGCCACGACGAAACCGCCGTGATGACCGCCGCCTCCGAAGTGATCCGCATGACCAACGCCCGGGGCGCCGAAGGCTTCATCGCCGTTTCGCCCGAGCAGCGCAAGAAATTCTGGCTCGACCGCTCCCGCACCGCCGCCATTTCGCGCCACACCAACGCCTTCAAGGTGAACGAAGACGTGGTGATCCCCCTGCCGCGCATGGGCGATTACTGCGACGGGATCGAGCGCATCAACATCGAACTCTCCATCCAGAACAAGCTGGCCCTGTGCGGCGCCCTGCGCGAGTTCCTGGAAGGTGATCTGCCGCTCCACACTGGCGATGCCACCATCTCCCGCGACGAGCTGATCGGCGAGCGCCGCAAGGATGCCCTCAACTACCTGGAGGCCGTGCGCCTGCGCTGGGAATGGCTGCTGGAAAACCTGGATCTGCCCCTCGCCCAGGCCGAGCCGGCCTTCCTCTCCTATGGCATCCAGGCCGCCGAGCTGAGCAACCGGGCCGCCAACCCGCGCCTGTTCCACCGTCTGCAGGATTACTCGGTGCGCGTCTCCTGGAAGACCGAGCTGCGCCCGCGTCTGGCCAAGATTTTCGATGGCCAGCTGTTTGCCCCGGTGCTGGAGCAGATCAACAAGATCCACAAGAAGGTGCTGCGCGGCCGGGTGTTCGTGGCCCTGCACATGCACGCTGGCGACGGCAATGTGCACACCAACATTCCGGTGAACTCCGACAACTACGAGATGCTCCAGACCGCCAACAAGGCCGTCGACCGCATCATGGAGCTGGCCCGCGCCCTGGATGGGGTGATCTCGGGCGAACACGGGATCGGCATCACCAAGCTCGATTACCTGAGCAAGGATGAAATGGCCAACTTCTGGGCCTACAAGCAGAAGGTTGATCCGGAAGGCCGCTTCAACCGGGGCAAGCTGATGCCCGGCGGCAACCTGGACAACGCCTACACCCCCAGCTTCAACCTGATGGGCCACGAATCCCTGATCATGGAACAGACCGCCATTGGCGAAATCTCCCATGACATCAAGGATTGCCTGCGCTGCGGCAAGTGCAAGCCGGTGTGCTCCACCCACGTGCCCCGCGCCAACCTGCTCTACAGCCCGCGCAACAAGATCCTCAGCACCTCGCTGCTGATCGAAGCCTTCCTGTACGAAGAGCAGACCCGCCGGGGGGTGTCCCTCGCCCACTGGGCCGAGTTTGAAGACGTGGCCGACCACTGCACCGTCTGCCACAAGTGCGAGAAGCCCTGCCCGGTGAACATCGACTTTGGCGATGTGTCGGTCAAGATGCGCAACCTGCTGCGCCAGCAGGGCAAGCGCAGCTTCAACCCCGGCAAGGCCGCCGCCATGGCCTTCCTGACCACCACCGATCCGTCCACCATCAAGTTCATCCGCAGCACCATGGTGGGCGTGGCCTACCGCGCCCAGCGCCTGGGCCACAAGATCGGCAAGTCGCTCGGGCTGATCCAGGATCAGGTCAAGCACCCGCCCGCCACCTTGGGCAAGGCTCCGATCAAGGCCCAGGTGATCCACTTCATCAACAAGCCCATGCCCGGCGGCCTGCCCAAGCGTACCTCGCGTGCGTTGCTCGACATCGAGGACAACACCGTCGTGCCGGTGATCCGCAACCCGCGCATTGCCCGGGACGAATCCGAAGCCGTGTTCTACTTCCCCGGCTGCGGCTCCGAGCGCCTGTTCAGCCAGGTGGGCCTCGCCACCCAGGCCATGCTTTACCACGTGGGCGCCACCACCGTGCTGCCCCCGGGCTACCTGTGCTGCGGCTATCCCCAAAGCTCGGCGGGGGACGAAGACAAGGCCCAGCAGATCACCACCGACAACCGGGTGCTGTTCCACCGGGTCGCCAACACCCTGAACTATCTCGACATCAAGACCGTGATCGTGTCCTGCGGCACCTGCATGGATCAGATCATGAAGTACCAGTTCGAGAAGATCTTCCCCGGCTGCCGGCTGATGGACATCCACGAGTACCTGCTCGAAAAGGGCCTCAAGCTCGACGGCGTGCAGGGCGCCCGCTACATGTACCACGAGCCCTGCCACACCCCCATGAAGATCCATTCCGGGATCAAGGTGGCCAATGAGCTGATGGGCACCCGCGTGGATCTGTCCGACCGTTGCTGCGGCGAATCCGGCACCCTGGCCGCCACCCGGCCCGACATCTCCACCCAGGTGCGCTTCCGCAAGCAGGAAGAGATCGAAAAGGGTGCCGCCCGCCTGCGCGGTGACGATGCCAAGGCCGACGTGAAGGTACTCACCTCCTGCCCGGCCTGCCTGCAAGGCCTGTCCCGCTACCGGGACGATGCCAACATCGAGGCCGAGTACATTGTGGTCGAGATGGCCAAGCACATCCTGGGCGAGAACTGGATGCCCGAGTACGTGGACACCGCTAACCGGGGCGGCATCGAACGCGTGCTGCTGTAAGCCCGCCCACCTGCCGCACCAAAACACAGGCCCGCGATCGCGGGCCTTTGTTTTTGGTCTGGGGTGTCGGTGTGGCGACGGCGTTTGAGCCGGG
Source organism: Rhodocyclales bacterium (assembly GCA_021286885.1). GTDB lineage: Bacteria > Pseudomonadota > Gammaproteobacteria > Burkholderiales > Rhodocyclaceae > Zoogloea. Next base: position 18,124 of record JAJTBM010000005.1, on the reverse strand, counting down.
TGACGGAGCCCTCAGATGATGGCCTGAAGCCCCTTGTCCGCGATGATGTTGAGCAGTTTCAGGGCTGGGCCGGTGGGGTGGGTCTGGCCTTGCTCCCACTTGCGCACGGTGGATGCGGTGGTGTGCAGGTGAAGTGCAAAAACCGGCTGACTGAATCTCAGGGTTTCGCGCAGGTGCTTGATGTCTGCGGCACTGAAAGCCCGTACCGGTGGTGGGCAGAGCGTATCGAATTCACGCATCGTGATCTTGTCGATGGCGCCCACAGCCTCCAGCGCCGCCAGATCGCTGCGTAGGGATTCAATGATCTTGCTCACAGAGCACCTCCAGTAACACGCCGGCCATCAGGGCCCGGGCGAGGGCTTCGCCCTCCAGTTCTAGTAACAGCTTGCCTGCAAAATGTAGGGCTTTCTTTTCGGCGGGGCTGATATTGGCCTTCTCGCTTTTCGGAAAACCATGTTTTTCCTGAATTTTCCCTAAACCTAAACCTAAAGCCAAAACGACCAAAGGCCCATTCCGGGCCTTTGGTCTTTGCTGTCGTGCTTGCGGGTGGCTTAGTACCAGGTCACCTTGCCATTGCTGGTGTCGTACAGGGCGCCCACGATGCGGATCTTGCCTTCGTCTTCCAGGGCCTTGAGGATGGGGCTCTGGGTGCGGATCTTTTGCAGGGTCTGCTTGATGTTGAGCTCGGTCACTTCATCCACAAAGGCGTGGTTGTGGGAGGTGTGCTCGCCCGGGGTGGTGGCGGCGGCCACGGCGGGTTTGTACTTTTCCAGCAGGGTGGTCAGGTTGCCCATCTTCACGTCGTCGCAAGCGCCCTTGATGGCGCCGCAGCTGGTGTGGCCCAGCACCACGATCAGGCGCGAACCGGCCACCTTGGAGGCGTATTCCAGGCTGCCCAGGATGTCTTCATCCACGGTGTTCCCGGCGACCCGGGCGACAAACATATCGCCAACCCCTTGGTCGAACACCAGTTCGGGGGGCACACGGGAATCGATGCAGCCGAGTACCGTAGCAAACGGGAATTGGCCCAGGGCGGTGGTTTGAACCTGGGCTTTGTGGTTACGCTTGAGGGGCTTGTTGGCCACAAAGCGGGCATTGCCGGCCTTGAGGATTTCAACGGCCTGATCCGGGGTGATGCTGGCCTGGACGGCCTTGGTCAGGGTGGCGCCGGCGGTGTAGGGCTTGGGCGTGACCGGGCCGCCGTGGTCATCACCGGCCAGGGCGGCGGTGCTGGCAAACAGGGTACCGAGGGTAAGGGCAAGCAGGCGGAGGTGTTGCATGGGATCTCCTCAGAGTAGATGGATGGCTCCTGCTGGGGCAGGGCAAAGCCTTTCTTGTTGTCGTGCAGAAGGGTAAAAAACTTGAGCGCTGGCCTGTAATTCAGCGCCTGGGAAGTGTATGCCGGGAAAATTGTTCTAGATTGTTAAAAAGTTTTTCTTAAATCACGGGCGTTTGACTGGTCTCGGCCTTAAAACGCTTCGTGCTATCCTGCGACCCCCGTTTTTGCGGTTGTGCATGTGGGTATGACCGAGACAGCATGAGCGAAGAACTGAATTCCCCCCCGGAGGCCGCCCCGGCGGACTCCCCCAAGCCGGCCCGTCGCAAGGCCGCCGCCCGGGCGCCCCGCCGCAAGGCCGCCGCCCCTGAGGTCGCCGAGGCCCTGAGCCTGGATGCTGTGCCCGCTGAGCCCGCCCAGCCTGCCGAGGCTGTGGACGCCCCGGCCAAGCCCGCCAAGGCGCCCCGCGCCCCCCGGGCCAAGGCCGCACCCAAGGTGGCCAAGCCGGCCCCCGAGGGTAAGCCGGCCCGCAGCCCGCGCAAGGCCAAGCCCAAGGCCGCCCCGACGGTGCCGGAAGAACTGGCCCCGGTGGCTGACCTGTTTGCGGTGCTGCCGGATCTGCCCCCCATGGTGGCCAGCCCGGTGCCGCCCCTGGATGCGCCGCTGTTTGATGCGGTCGGCCTCAGCCTGCCCGAGATGCCGGCGCCCGAAGCTCTGGCCGAGCCCGCCCCCGCCGAAGCTGTGCCGGTGCAGGCCGAGCCCCAGGAAGGGCGCTCGGTGGCCCTGCCCGAGGATCTGCCCCTGCCCGGCATCGAACCCTTGCCCCACCAGGCCGAGGTGCTGACGGTGCTCGAAACCCCGCGCCAATCCACCCTGCCCAGCATGGCCGAAGCCGAGCAGGGCGCCCAGGTGCTGGAGGTGGCCGAGGTTGCAGCCGCTGAGGGTGAAGCCCATGCCGCCGAGGCAGGTGAAGCCGGTGAGGCCGCCCGCCGCAAGCGCAAGCGCCGCCGTGGCCGCCGCGAACGGGACGGCCAGCCCGCCGCCGAACTCCCTTACCTGACCCAGCCGACCCAGGCCAGCCTGGAAGAGCAGGACGCCCCGGACGCGCCCGCCGCCGCCCAGGCCCTGCCCGAGGCTGAAGTGGCTGCGCCAACCGAAGCCGAAACCGCGCTTGAGGCCGAAGCTGAAGTCGAAGCCCCCGCCGCGCTGCGCCCCCTGTGCGTGCTCAGCCTGGGCCTGGAGGCCGAGCCCCGCCTGTCGGACGCAACCCTCGCCCGGCTGCGCAGTGCGCGCCTGATCCTGGGCAGCGCCGATGCCCTCGACCGCATCGCCCCCCTCGCCCCGGACGTGCCCCAGCGCCTGTGTGCCAACGAATCGGTGCACCTCGATCTGCGGGAAACCGGCACCGAAGGCTGCGTGCTGGTGGTGGCCGGCGATGGCGCCGGCGATGGCCCGGCCACCGAGCTGCTGGCCGAGCTGGGCCCGGGCGCCTTTGAACTCATCCCTGGCGTGGGCCGGGTGCAGGCCGCCTGCGCCGCCCTGGGCCTGTCGGCTGAGATCGTGAACGTGGTGGATCTGCGCCGCGCCCCCGTGGCGGCCCTGCGGGGCCGGCTGCGCGCCCATGCCCTGCTGGCGGTGCCGGTGGCCGACGCCCTGCTGCCGGTGGCCATTGCGCGCCAGCTGGTGGATGGCGGCTTCCCCGAAGCCCGCGTGTGGGTGTGCGAATTTGCCGGCGGCCCGCTGCGCATCCAGGCCTGGCTCGCCCCCGAGCTGGCCGAGCTGCGCGATGCGCTCGACCCCCGCGCCGTGCTCATCATCGCCACCGGCCCCAACCGGGGCCACTACCCCGAACTGCCCGGTCTGGGCGAGGGGGCGCTGGGCGGCGATGTGCGTGATCCGCTGCCCCTCGCGGTGCGTACCCTGAGCCTTGCCTGGCTGCAGCCGGCGGCCTGGGAAACCGGCTGGGTGATCTCCGAGGGTGAGCCCAGTCTGGCCCTGGAGTGGGCCCGGGCCGTGCCCACCGCCCGGGTGCGCGCCGTGGGCAGCGATCCCACCGTGCTTGGGGTGCTGGCCGCCCGCGCCGGGGTGGGGGACAACCTCTCCGCCGTCGCCGCTGCCCAGCCCCTGCGCTGCCGGGAATGGAGCCGCCCCGAAGCTGCCTTCATCCGGGGCGCTGCTGGCCTGCCCGAATGGCTGGACGCCGTGTGGGCGCGCCTCGCCCCCGGTGGCCGCTTGGTGGTGAGCGCCGAAGATGACCAGGCCCGCGCCGACCTGCTCGCCTTCGCCAGCCGCCATCCTGCCGAAGCGTGGGAAGAGCTGAGCCTGTCCCGTGGCGTGAGTGTTGCGGGCCGGCTGCGCTTTGAGCCCGCCGCCCCCGTGCGCCTCGCCCTGTGGCGCAAGCCCCTGGAGGCCTGAGCGGCCTTGCTGATGAACCTGGATGTGGATGTGTGATACCGATGCCGACGTCTGATGCCCTTGCCTGCTTTGCCCCTCAAAAACCCGCCCAGGCCCGCCCGGGCTGGGTGTATCTGGTGGGGGCCGGCCCCGGTGATCCGGAGCTTCTGACCCTGCGCGCCGCCCGCCTGCTGCTGGAGGCCGACGCGCTGGTCTACGACAACCTGGTGAGCCGCGAGATTCTGGACGGGGTGCCCGCCCACATCGAACGCTTCTACGTGGGCAAGAAGGCCTCCAACCACAGCCTGCCCCAGGAAGGCATCAACGCCCTGCTGGTGCGCCTGGCTCAGGCCGGGCGCAAGGTGGTGCGCCTCAAGGGCGGCGACCCCTTCATCTTTGGCCGGGGCGGCGAAGAGGTGGAAGAACTGGTCGAGGCCGGCATCCCCTTTGAGGTGATCCCCGGCATCACCGCCGCCGCCGGCATTGGCGCCTATTCGGGCATCCCGCTGACCCACCGGGACCACGCCCAGAGCTGCATTTTCGTGACCGGCCACCTCAAGGACGGCTCGGTCAATCTGGATTGGGACATGCTCGCCCGCCCGCGCCAGACCCTGGTGTTTTACATGGGCATCACCCAGCTGCGCGAAATCTGCGCCAAGCTGGTGAGCAACGGCCTGCCGGATTCCACCCCCGCCGCCGTGGTACGCAAGGGCACCACCCTGAGCCAGAAGGTGCTGGTGTCGGATCTGGCCCGGCTGGCTGATGACGTGGCTGCTGCCGGCATCACCCCGCCCGCCCTCACCATTGTGGGCAGCGTGGTGGGCCTGCAGGAACGCCTCGCCTGGTTCCACCCGGAGGATGGCCAATGAGTGGCGCCCTGTGCCCCGCCCTGTTCGTGGCCGCCCCGGCCTCGGGCCAGGGCAAGACCACCGTCACCGCCGCCCTGGCGCGTCACCATGTGCGCCAGGGGCGCCGGGTGCGGGTGTTCAAGTGCGGCCCGGATTTTCTGGATCCGCAGATCCACACCGTCGCCAGCGGCGCCCCGGTGCACAACCTCGACCTGGGCATGTGCGGCTCCGCCGATGCCGCCTGGCGCCTCTACAAGGCCGCCCAGGAATCCGACCTGATCCTCGTTGAAGGGGTGATGGGCCTGTTTGACGGCAGCCCCTCCGGCGCCGACATCGCCCGTTACTTTGGCATCCCGGTGATGGCCGTGGTGGACGCCAAGGCCATGGCCCAGACCTTCGGTGCCCTGGTGCACGGCCTCGCCACCTGGCAGCCGGATCTGCCCTTCTCGGGGGTGCTGGCCAACCACGTGGGCAGCGCGCACCACGCCGAACTCCTCAAGAACAGCCTCAACCCGGCCATTGCCTGGTACGGCGCGCTGCCCCGGGATGCCGACGCCGCCCTGCCCGAGCGCCACCTGGGCCTGCTCCAGGCCGCCGAAATCGAAGATCTGGACGCCCGCCTCGACCGCCTCGCCGACCACCTGGCCCGCACCGGCGCTGCCGACCTGCCCCAGGCCGTCCACTTCCCCGAAGTGCCCCCGCCCCATGTGGAAGCCCGCCTCGCCGGACGGCGCATCGCCATCGCCCGGGACGCCTCCTTCGGCTTCATCTACCCGGCCAACCTCGACATGCTGGAAACCCTGGGCGCCGAGCTGGTGTTCTTCTCGCCCCTCGCCGGCGAGGCGCTGCCTCCTTGCGATGCCCTATGGCTGCCGGGCGGCTACCCGGAACTCCACGCCTCGGTGCTCGCCGCCCACACCGAATGGCAGGCCAGCCTGCGTGCCCACGTGGCCGCCGGCAAGCCCGTGCTGGCCGAATGCGGCGGGATGATGAGCCTGTTTGAAAGCATCACCGACCGGGACGGCAGCACCCACCCCGGCGCCGGCCTGCTCCCCGGCCATACCCGCATGCAGGCCCGCCTCGCCGCCCTCGGCACCCAGGTGGCCGAGCTGCCCGAAGGCCGCATCTCCGGCCACACCTTCCACTATTCGCGCAGCGAATCCCCCCTCACGCCCCTCACCCGGGCCCAGACCAAGGGCGGCAGCGCAGGCGAAGCCATTTACCGGCACGGGCCTATCACGGCATCATACGTGCATTTCTATTTCCCCTCCAACCCGGTGGCCACGGCGGCCCTGTTCGGAGGCTGAACCCGGAGGATTTCCCCCCATGAGCGCCAGCGGCTTCGCCACCACTCCCAAGCCCCCGTATTACGCGGTGATTTTTACCTCACTGCGCACCACCGCCGAGCCGGAAGCCTACGCCCGCATGGCCGAGCGCATGGTCGAACTGGCCCAGCAGCAGCCCGGCTTCCTCGGCGTCGAAAGCGCCCGGGGCAGCGACGGGCTGGGGATTACCGTTTCCTACTGGGAAACCGAAGCCGCCATCGCGGCCTGGAAAGCCCACTGGGAGCACCGCGAGGCTCAGGCGCTGGGGCATGAGCGGTGGTATGGGCATTTTGAAATGCGGGTGGCTAGGGTGGAGAGGGGATATGGGATGGGGGAGCGTTGACGGTTTGATTTGCTGACTTTGAGCGGATGGGCACAAAGCTTGTGTGCATCGTGGGGGATGCGACAATTATAAACCAATACGGCGTTTGATCTCTTGGGTTACGAAGCGTGTTGTTGTAATTAGAGATTTGAATAGATCTATGCGAAGTGAGTTTTTTGTTTTTACGAAAAAAATGTCGCTAACAAAAAAGCAAAGATCGTCTTGGTTGTTGAATTTAGAGTTATTCTCTGTGTCTACTTTTATCACATCTCCATAGCCCCAGCTTTTTTCTAGCGCACTGATATAGTTGTTTTTTCGTTCAAATTTGAGAAAAAGAATCTCTTTTAAATCATCGAATTTTTCTTGTATTAAATCTTGTATTAAATCTTGTATTAATTCATTGTTGATGAGGTGGTATTCGTCGTTGGATATTTCAAAAAATGCATACCCTATGGTCTGTTGGTCATTACTATATGCGGCGCCGTGTATCTCTGTGTGGATTTTTATTGTGGCATTGTGTTTAAAATAGTTGTTTATGCTGCGGTAGATTCTTACAGGTAGGCCGTTATTTTGAATGTGGTTGCACCAAAATAAATTTGTGCGGTTGAGGTATTTTTTGATTTTTTCATCAAAAATAAAAGTCTCGTTTGTCAGGTCGGGCGCTGGATGTTTGATTGTTATAGTGATGCCGTATGATTCAAGGACTTTTCGTGTTGGGTCGTTCAGTAAATAAAACATTAGGTCTGTTGGGTTTATGTCGCGCGCCTTCCATGGGCTTCCGCATTCTGCTAGCTTTTTGTTGATTAATGGTTCTAGATGATTTACTAGATCGAGTTTTTTTCCTGTTGGTTGTGTGCTGTCTAGTTTTTTTGCGATGTCTTTTGTTGTTGTAGTGTTGTATTGAATTTTTGTTATTTTTTCTGAGCTTGCTCCTAAGTCCTCTGCGCAAAAAATATAGTACTGGTCAATGAGTGAACAGAGTTTTGAAAGCGTTTGCTCGCTTCTGTTTTTTAAGTCGTTTTCTATGTATCTTTCTTGTTGGTCGGAGTGGTGCTGGTAAAGGATTTTTTCCTGTTCGGATATCGCGTGATCTAATAGTTCGATTTGCAACCGGATGTCTTCTTTACGTTTATATGTGGTCATGATTTTGCATCGTGTGGCTTTAGAAGGGGCGCATTCTGGAATGAAGTGTAACTGTAACACGGCGGGCTCTATACGGAAGCTGATCTAGCCCTTCTAGAAAGTGCCCGAGTAAAAAGTGAAACTCTGTGTCGGAAGATGGGTTTAACTTTGCAGGGATGAATGCTTGCTGAACATTATTTGCGTCAAGGAGTTCCTTGAGCTTTATCTCGACAGGAAATAAAAACTTACTTGGCCACTCATTGTTGTAGCGAACTCTTAGTTGTTTTGTGTCTTGCATAGCAATATAGAAAAATATAACTTCAAGTAGGTGGTACTTAATGTTGCGTAGTCTTTTGACACTGTCGCATCATCTGTCAACGCCAGCGCCAACCCATTAATACCAAAAGCGTATCAAAATTAGCTATCAATTGCGCTTCATGTTATACGACTCCTGCATTTTTTTCCAGCCGCTTTCCATTACCCCCCCGTTGGCCGGGACTCGCCCCGGCGGGCGACTTACTTTCTTGCGTCGCCAAGAAAGTAAGCAAAGAAGGCGACCCGCGCTCCCCCGGTCGGCCTTTGGCCGACTGCCCTGCGCTGCTCGCCCCGTGCGGCCGGCGCAGAACTCGCCCTGCGGGCTCAGACAGCTGCGCCGGAAGGCCCCGCCCGGGGCTGCGCTGCTCGGCGGGGCAGATCGGGAGAAAGGCAAAACCGCCAGGGCTGAATGCGTGATCTGCTTCGGAAACGTCTAGGTATGGTTGGGGTCGGTTTTGGTTTTCTAAAGCGGCCAGCTTGGCCGCTAGATGCTTGACGCGGGTAATTGAAACAGCCCCCTCTGTCGTGCCGAGTGGAGGCTGTGACGGGCGGATAAGGGCTTCGCATGTTTGAGGGGCGTAGCCCCGAGTTTGCGAAGACCCCGCCCGGCGCGGCCGGAAGGAGGGGAGCCCCGTAGGGGCCACGGCGGCGGGGGTCGCCTTCTTTGCCTTCTTTCTTGGCGAAGCAAGAAAGAAGGTCGCCCGCCGGGGCGAGACCCGGCCAATCCAAGGCCAAATAACGGAAAGCGGTGGGTTACGCGATAAAGCAAAACCAAAGCCCCAAGCCCAGGCTGTGGTGAGCTTATGGGCTGAGCAAGCCCGGGAAAGCCCCCGGCACAAGCAGCCCCATCACCACCTCTGCCAGCGCCAGGCTGGAAGTCAGGCCTGGGGATTCGATGCCGAAGAGTTCTACCAGCCCGGGGTGGCCGTGGGTTTGGGGGCCCTGGAGGCAGAAATCGGCGGCGGGTTCGTGGGGGGCGTGGATTTTGGGGCGGATGCCGGCATGGGCGGGCTGGAGGGCCTGGTCGGGGAGTTCGGGCCAGTAGCGGCGGATGGCGGGGTAGAAGCGGGCGGCGCGGGCGGGGGCGACGCGGTAATCGAAGCCTGCGCTGCCGGGGGCGTCCAGCCATTCCACATCGGGGCCGAAACGGGCCTGGCCGCCCAGGTCCAGGGTGAGATGGATGCCCAGCCCGCCGGGTTCGGGCAGGGGGTAGATGAGGCGTTGGAAGGGGGCTTTGCCGCTCAGGGCGAAGTAATTGCCCCGGGCGTAATGGCTGGCGGGCAGGCGCTTGGGGTCGAGCCCGTGCCAGCGGCGGGCCAGGGGCAGGGCGCCCAGGCCGGCGGCGTTCACCACCTGCCGGGCGGCGATTTCCATTTGATGGATGCCGCCCACCTGCAGCACCAGGCCGCCACCCGGGCGGGTCTGGCCGCCTGCTACCGGGGCGTGGCAGACCAGTTGGGCGCCGGCGGCTTCGGCGTCGGCCAGCAGGGCTTGCATCAGGGCGTGGCTGTCGATGATGCCGGTTTCGGGCGAGTGGAGCGCCGCCACGCAGCGCAGGGCGGGTTCCAGGGCCTGGGCCTGGGGGGCACTCAGCAATTCAACGGGGACGCCCAGGGCGGCGGCCTGGCGGGCCAGGGTGGCGAGGGCCGGGGTTTGGGCCGTGTCGGTGGCCACCACCAGCTTGCCCAGGCGGCGGTGGGCGATGCCCCGTGCGGCGCAGTAGGCGTAAAGCCGGGCCCGCCCGGCCATGCAGCAGCGGGCGCGCCAGGAGCCGGCGGGGTAGTAGAGCCCGGCGTGGATCACTTCGCTGGAGCGGCTGGAGATGCCGGTGCCAAACTGGGCGGCGCTTTCCAGAATCAGCACTTCCCGCCCGGCCTGGGCCAGGGCCCGGGCGCAGGCGAGGCCCACCACGCCGGCACCGATCACGACTGCATCAAGCTGTTCCATGGCGGCGGGGCGGGCTTAAAAGCGCAGGCTGTCGCCCTGGAGCAGGCTGGTGCCCCGACTGCCCTTGATGCGCTTGAGGGTGGGGGCGAGGCCCAGGCCGGTGGCGGCCTTGAGGGCCTTGTCGCGGGCCTGGAGTTCGGTGAAGGGGACGCACACCGGCACTTCGCCGCGCCCCAGGGCCACCACGTTGCCGCTTTCGCAGGGGGGCAGGAACAGGGTCTGGCCGTCGAAGGCGTCGGTGAAGCGTTTGGCCTGGGCCTTGAAGCCGCGCAGTTCGCCAAACATGTTGACGGCTACCAGCCCTTCCGGGCTCAGGCGGGCGCGGCAGGCGGCGTAAAACGGCTGCTGGGCCAGGGCGCCGGCCCGGGCGTGGCGGTCAAAACCATCCACCACGATGAGATCCCAGGGGCCGTGATCGCTGCGGTTCATGAACTCGGCCCCATCGGCGATCACCACTTCAAAGCGTTCATCCTCGGTGGGCAGGCGGAAATACTGGTGGGCGACCATGTGCACCTCGGGGGCGATTTCCACCACGGTGCTGCGTGCTTCCGGCAGGTGCCGATGAATGTAACGGCTCAAGGAACCAGCGCCCAGGCCGATCAGCAGGATGCGGCGGGGCCAGGGGGCCGGGCGCAGCAGCAGGCCGGCCAGCAGTTCGCGGGTGTATTCGAGGACGAGGGCGTCGGGCTTGCGGATGCGCATGGCGCCCTGAACCCAGTCAGAGCCAAAGTGCAGGTAGCGGATGCCAGCGTCTTCGCTGATGTCGATGGGTGTTTCCATGGAGATCTGGGGATGAATGGGTGTATGCTGCGCTGCAATATCCGTGCATGTCTGCGTGTTGCAATGCATGGAACCAGCGTGCAGCGCTGGGCTCTGTGTGTTGTTCTGTCAGCCGTATCTTGCCTGTCGCCATGCAAGCGACCAACCCGTTTGTTGAGGATGGACCCTGTGACTACCTTTGAAAATTTCTCCCAGGAACTGAGCGCCATTGATCTGGAAATCGCCCGCCTGGCCCAGTTGTGCGACATCGACCTGACCGCCCCTGGGGTGATTGAAGCTGTTTTGCATAACCAGCAGGAGCTGTGTCCCGTCTCCAACGATTTGGCCTGGGAGAAACTGCGGGGTTTGCTGGTGCTCCATTTCCATGTGGTACTCGAAGAGGCCCAGACCGACGGCGTGGATGCGGCTGCAGCCAGCGTGCGCAACGCCCTTCAGAACGTGGCTGCCCGGCTCAAGCCCGTCCAGCAGTAAGCCGCAGCGCTTCGCTGCGCCGGCCCCTTCAGGGCTGGCTGGGGGGCGTAAAGGGGTGGGAGGTGAGCCGGAACAGGGGTTTCTGGTCTGGCTGCACTTCCACCTCCACCCAGCCCATGAAGGGCGAGCCGTAGGTTTCGAGCCGGGTCAGGTTGGCCACTGTCTTGCCGGTTTGGGGATTCACCAGCGGGCGGTCGATTCGGTGCCAGTGGGTGTCGCCGTGTACCAGCAGCACTTCGCCGGCAAAGCTTTCGCTTTCGGCCACCAGTTGCTCCAGAAACGCCTGATAGCCGCGCACCTGTTTGCCCTTGGCAAATTGTTCGAACTCCGGATTGGCCTGGAGTACCACCACCACGCCCTGCTTCCCGCTCGCCCGGGCCCGGGCGAAGCCCTCGGCCAGCCAGTGCCGGATCACCCGGCTGCGTGCCAGATGCTCGGCGCCGGGTGCGGTGCCTGGGCCAAAGTTGTTCTCACTGCCGGGCAGGTTGAGGATGATGAATTCCACCGGCCCCATGGTCCAGGCCATGAATTCCCGATAGGCGGCAAACTCGCCTTCCGGCTGGCGCACGCTCAGGCGTGTCTGGCCCAGGGTGTGGCCCTGGGGGTAGAAGCGCTTGCGCAGGGCTTCCAGCCGTTCCAGCGGGTCATAGCCCCCGTTGCTGGCCCGGTGGCAGTCTGTCCATTCGTTGTCGCCCGCCGAAAGCACAAAGGGATGCAGGCTGGTCTGGAACAGGGCCAGACGCTCGTCCAGCAGGCGGTCGTCGCAGCGCTCCCCGCCGCTTTTGATGTCCCCATCGTGAATCACCACCGCCAGGGGCTGCTGGTCCATCTGGCTCAGCAGCTCGGGCAGGTGCTGGCGCTCGAAGCTGTTATAGGGCGTATCCCCGAACACGCCGAAGCGATAGGGGGCGTCGGCGCCCTGGCTGGCCGGGCTGGCCAGCCCGAGCAGAGCGGTGGCGAGTAGGGCGCAGAAACGGGCAGTGCACGAGGACATGGCGGGGCTCCAGAAAAGTGGCTGGCGCAGCTTAGCGCGTGAGTCGCTTCAGTTCGTAGAGGGCTTCCATGGCTTCCCGGGGACTCATGGCGTCCGGGTCCATGGCTTCCAGGGCGCCCAGCACCGGATGGGAGGGGGCCGCGGGCTCCTCGGCGGGCAGGCTGGCGAACAAATCAGCCTGGGGGCCGTGGCCCAGTTTGCTGTTTTCGAGGGCGCGCAGGCGGCGCTTGGCATCCCGCACCACGCTGCCCGGAATTCCCGCCAGGGCGGCCACTTCCACCCCGTAGCTCTGGCTGGCGGGGCCTTCTTCCAGGGCGTGCAGGAACACGATGCCGTGGTTGTGCTCCACCGCGTCCAGGTGCACGTTGGCGCAGATGGGGTAATCCTGGGCGAGTTGGGTCAGCTCGAAGTAGTGGGTCGCAAACAGCGTCCAGCAGCGGTTCTTTTCGAGCAGGTGGCGGGCGATGGAGAAGGCCAGGGCCACCCCGTCGAAGGTGGAGGTGCCGCGCCCGATTTCATCCATCAGCACCAGGCTCTGGTCGGTGGCGCCGTGCAGGATGGCGGCGGCTTCGGTCATTTCCACCATGAAGGTGGAGCGCCCGGAGGCCAGATCGTCGGACGCGCCAATCCGGGTGAAGATCGCATCCACCGGCCCGATGCGGGCCGCGCTGGCGGGCACGAAGGCGCCCACGTGGGCCAGCAGCACGATCAGCGCCACCTGGCGCATGGTGGTGGATTTACCGCCCATGTTGGGGCCGGTGATGAGCAGCATGCGGCGCGTGGCGTCCAGCCGGCAGTCGTTGGAGATGAAGTTCTCCACCTGACGCTCCACCACCGGATGGCGCCCGGCCTGGATCTGGATGCCGAGCTGCTCCGAAAACTCGGGGCGCGCATAGTGGTAGCGGGCGGCTGCCTCGGCAAAGGCGGCCAGGGCGTCCAGCTGGGCGCAGGCCCGGGCAATCGCCTGGAGGCGTGGGATGGCGCCGGCCAGCCCATCCAGCACGGTTTCGTAGAGCAGCTTTTCCCGGGCCAGGGCGCGTTCCTGGGCCGACAGAGCCTTGTCTTCAAAGGTTTTCAGCTCGGGGGTGATGTAGCGCTCGGCGTTTTTCAGGGTCTGGCGCCGGCGGTAATCGTCGGGCACGCCCTTGGCCGCGTTGGCGGCAGAAATCTCGATGTAGAAACCATGCACCCGGTTGAATTCCACCTTGAGGTTGGGAATCCCGGTGCGCTCCCGCTCGCGGGCTTCCAGCTCCAGCAGGAAGGCGCCGCAGTTGCTCTGGATGCCACGCAGTTCGTCCAGATCGGCATCAAAACCTTCGGCGATCACGCCCCCGTCGCGCAGCACGCTGGCGGGTTCCGGGGCGATGGCCCGGGTGAGCAGATCCAGGGTGTCGGTGGGGGTGGCCAGGTCGTCCAGGCTGTGCTGGAGCAGGGGCGCCGCCGGGCTGCCCAGGGCGGCGCGCAGTTCGGGCAGGCGGGCGAGGCTGTCCCGCAGGGATGAAAGATCCCGGGGGCGGGCGCTGCGCAGGGCCACTCGGGCGGTGATGCGTTCAATGTCGGCCACCCCGCGCAGCACCTTGCGCACCGGCTCGGCGCTGCCTTCCAGCAGCTCGGCCACCGCCCCGTGGCGGGCGCCGGCGAGGCTCCGGTCGCGCAGCGGATGGTGCAGCGCATGGCGCAGCCAGCGGGAACCCATGCTGGTGGCGCAGGTGTCCAGCAGCGAAAGCAGGGTGGGCGCGGGTTCGCCGCGCAGGGTTTCGGTGAGTTCGAGGTTGCGCCGGGTGGCCGCGTCCATGCGCAGCCAGGCGCTGTCCTGCTCCGCGTGGAGCTGGGTGATGTGGCTCAGGCTCTGGCGCTGGGTGGCCTTGGCGTAGTCGTAGAGGGCCGCCGCCGCAGCCAGGGCCACGGGCATGTTCTCGACCGCAAAGCCGGCCAGATCCCGGGTGCCAAAGTGGGCGGTGAGCAGCTTGTGGGCGGTGTCGGCATCAAACTGCCAATCGGCCAGCCGGCGCAGGCTGGGGGCGAGCTGCTCCAGCAGGGGCAGGCGCAATCCGTCGGGGATCAGCACCTCGGCGGGGCGCAGGCGCTCGAACTGGGCGGCAAGCTGGGGCGCTTCGCACTCCAGCACCCGGAAATCCCCGTTGGCCAGGTTGAGCCAGGCCAGACCCAGCACGCCCCGGTGCAGATGGAGGGCGAGCAGGGGCGCATCCGCCTTGTCATCCAGCAGGGCCGCATCGGTGAGGGTGCCGGGGGTCACGATGCGCGACACGGCGCGCTCCATGGGCCCCTTGGTGGCCCCGGGCTCGCCCACCTGCTCGGCAATCACCACCGATTCGCCCAGCTTCACCAGCCGGGCCAGGTATTGTTCCACCGCATGATGGGGCACCCCGGCCATCTTGATGGGCATCCCCCCCGAGGCGCCCCGGGTGGTCAGGGTGATGTCCAGCAGCCGGGCCGCCTTTTCCGCATCTTCAAAGAACAGCTCGTAGAAGTCCCCCATCCGGTAGAACACCAGGGTGTCCGGGTGGTCCGCCTTGAGGCGCAGGTACTGCTGCATCATGGGGGTGTGGTGGGCGAATTCATCCGAAGGATCGGCAGCGGGCGGGGTCTTGGCTTTCTTGTTCATGCAGCGTACGTGTTCGAGTTCTGTGGCCCACCCGGCGCAGATCCTGGCCCCGGGCGGCAAGGCGCGTATTGTCCGGGAAGCGGGGCGGGCTTGCACGGGTTTTTGGGTGGCCTGGGTGCGTAGGGATTTGAAAGCAAGATACGGAGTGCCAGCGGGCGGCGCCTTGGGTACAGTGACTTCTCTTGCCCATGTCGCGCTCATGCTTCGCCCTGCCTGAAAGGCTTGCCCATGCCTGCTAAAACTGCTGCCGTTTCATCCCCCGAGCGTTCCGGGGTGCTGTCTGACCCTCGCTGGGCCCGGGTGCTGGCCCGGGATGCCGCCGCCGACGGGCAGTTTGTATATGGGGTGAAAACCACCGGGGTGTATTGCCGCCCGTCCTGCCCATCCCGCAGGCCGCGCCCTGAAAACGTGGTGTTTTTTGCGGATGGGGATGCGGCGCGCCGGGCGGGGTTTCGGCCCTGCCTGCGCTGCCAGCCGGATCAGCCCTCCCTGGCGGCACGCCATGCCGAGGTGGTGGCCCGGGTGTGCCGGCTGCTGGAAGAGGCCGAGCAGCTGCCAAGTCTGGCGGCCCTGGCCCAGGCGGTGCAGCTGAGCCCCCATCATCTGCACCGGATGTTCAAGGCCCAGATGGGCATCAGCCCCCGGGCCTACGGCGTGGCCCTGCGTGCCCGACGGGTGCAGGAGGCCCTATTGCAGGGGGCGGGGGTGACGCAGGCCTTGCATGATGCGGGTTATGGTTCCAGCGGGCGCTTTTACGCAGCGGCAGAGGGTGTCTTGGGCATGACGCCGGGGGCTTTCCGGGCGGGGGGCGCCCGGGCGCAAATCCGCTTTGCGGTGGGCCAATGCAGCTTGGGGGCGATTCTGGTAGCGGCCAGCGAGCGGGGCGTGTGTGCCATTTTGTTGGGGGACGCGCCCGAGGTGCTGGTGCAGGATCTGCAGGATCGCTTTCCCCGGGCCGAATTGCTGGGCGGCGATGCAGCCTTTGAAACCCTGGTGGCGACGGTGGTGGGCTTTGTCGAGCAGCCCGGGCGGGGCCTGGATCTGCCCCTGGATATTCGGGGCACGGCCTTCCAGCAGCGGGTGTGGCAGGCCCTGCGCGAGATTCCGGCTGGAACAACGCTGAGCTACACCGAACTGGCCCAGCGCATCGGTGCGCCCCGGGCGGTGCGGGCGGTGGCCGGGGCCTGCGCGGCGAATGCTTTGGCGGTGGCGATTCCCTGCCACCGGATCGTGCGCAGCGATGGCGGATTGTCGGGCTATCGCTGGGGTGTGGCGCGCAAGCAGGCTTTGCTTACGCGGGAGGCGGCGTGCCGGGCGCCGGAGCCCGAGGATCAGGCTGGGGCGTCGGGGGTCTGAGTGCCCTTGACGCTGGCCAGGTAGCGGGCGAGCAGGCCTCGGCTCTGAAAAGTGTCGGCCAGGGGTTGCAGGGCTTCCATGCGATCCAGCCTGAAGCTGCGGAATTCGCCGCGCAGTTCGCACCAGGCCGCCAGCATCCAGCTTTCGCCCCAGAACACCAGCCCCAGGGGCCAGACCAGGCGTTCGCTGCAGGTGCCATCGGCCCGGGTGTAGTGGAGTTGGGCCTTGGTTTCCTGGGCGATGCAGGCACGCAGGGTTTCCATGGGGGCGGTCATGCGGGCGGGGATGTGAAAATCCGGCACCAGCAGGGTCTGGCTGGCCGGGTGGCCTTTCAGGCGCTGGGGGAGCACGGCCTCGATGCGCAGCAGGGCGCGTTCGGCGGCGCGCCCCAGGCCCGGATCAGCCCAGCTTTGTACCATTCGGCTGCCCAGGGCGAGGGCGGCGAGTTCTTCTTCGTCGAACATCAAGGGGCTGAGCCGGTAGCCGGGGCGCAGCAGGTAGCCGACCCCGGCTTCCCCCTGGATGGGGACGCCGGAGGCGGAAAGGTCGTTCATGTCCCGGTAGATGGTGCGCTCCGACACCTGGAGCGCCTCGGCCAGTTCCCGGGCGGTGACGGCCCGCCCCCGGTCGAGGAGCAGGATGATCTGGAAAAGACGGTCGGCACGGCGCATGGGCTGGGGCTCCTGACAGGGGGGTGTCAGGATAAGCGGGGATCAGGGCCTGTTGCCAGAGGGCTCCTGACATGGGGCTGTCAGGAGCGGGTCGGCATGATGGCGTCTCTTTCAAGCCAATGCGATGGAGCACGAACATGCAAACGATGGAAACCCTGAAGCCGATCATCAACTGGTTCGAGATTCCGGTGCTGGACATGGCGCGGGCCGTGCGCTTCTACGAAGCCACCCTGGCCTGCAGCCTGCGCCTGGAGGATATGGGCGCGACGCGGCTGGCGGTGTTTCCCTACGCCCAGCCTGCAACCGGTGGCGCCCTGTGTGCCGGGCCTGGTTTCAAGCCGGGCCTGGATGGGATCGTGATCTATCTGGATGCGGGGCCGGATCTGGCCGCCACCCTGGCCCGGGCCGAGGCTGCCGGGGCCGAGGTGCTGTTGCCCAGCATGCAGATCAGCCCGGAAATCGGTTCGATTGCCTGGATCAAGGATTCCGAAGGCAACCGGGTGGGCCTGCACGCCCACCCCTGAGTGCAGGGCTGGGGCCGCTTACAGCAACAGGTAGTCCCGGGGCTGGAGCGGCTCGGGCAGGGGATGGTGGCCCGCAGCGGCGGCCAGGTCGATTTCGATGCTGCGGGTCATGGCATCCAGGGGCAGATCGTTCTGCTCCAGGCCGAAGGGCTCCTCCAGCTGATCCCCCAGGGCATCCAGCCCGAAGAAGGTATACGCCACGATGGCGGTCATCAGCGGCGTGGCAAAGCCCAGCCCGTGCACCATGCCAAAAGGGATCAGCCCGCAAAAGAGGTGGGCGGTCCGGTGCAGCAGCAGGGTATAGGCAAAGGGCAGGGGCGTGGCGCGCAGGCGCTCGCAGCAGCCCTGGGCGTGGGCCATCAGGTTCACCTGGGCGGCGAGGCCGCTGTAGGTGACGGAATCCAGGGTGCCGTCCCGCCGGGCGGCGAGCAGCTCGGCGGTGATCAGGCCCAGGATGCCGTCCGGGATGTTATGGCTCTGGCAGGCCCGGGCCAGATCCGGCGCATTCAGGCAAGCGCTGGCCACTTCGTTGATGGGCCGATCCCGCAGCTTGGCGGTGAGGGTCTGGGTGAAGGCGATGGCCAGCTCCAGCACGCGCTTGCGCCGGGGGCTGGGGCCGGGGCTTTGGCCGTCCAGAATCTGGGTTTCCCGGGCAAGGTTGCGCATCACGATGAGCAGGCCGCCGTAAAGCTTGCGGGCTTCCCACCATCGGTCGTAGCAGGCGTTGTTGCGAAAGCCCAGAAACAGGGAAAGCGACAGGCCCAGGAAGGTGAAGGGGCCGGTTGCAAAGTCGGGAAAGGCTGGCCCGGCCAGTTCGGCTACTAAGGTGACGGCTGTGGCCAGGGCGGTGGCAAACAAAACCTGGGGCAGAATCTGCGGGATGATGGAGCCTTTCCAGATGAAGAAAAGCTCCCACAAACGGGGACGGGGGCGAACGATCATGAAGGGGGGAGGGGCGCTGGGCAGGGGCAGCCAGGCTGGCTGGCCGCGTCTCGGGCTGCAAATGAAAAGGAGGGGCTGGAGCTCAGTGGTGGGCGTACAGGGCCCGATAAAAGTGCAGGCGCCGCAGACGGCGCACCGGCTCGGGCGTCAGGCCCAGCTTGAGGGCGCGCCATAGCTTGCGCACCGTCAGGCGCAGCAGCGGCGCGACCAG
>JAJTBM010000329.1 GCA_021286885.1 Rhodocyclales bacterium | reverse complement strand
GGCCTGCCTCGCCTTCTTGCTCCAGACCAGCCTGAGCGCCGCCTGGGCCGCCTGCGCCCTGGTGCTGCTCCACACCCTGGTGTCGTCCCGCTCGGCGCGCTTCATCGAAGGCAGCATCCGGCGCCTGGATGCGGCCCTGGAGGCCCTGTGGTCGGCCCTCGCGGGCTTTCTGGAGCGGCGCGTGGTGGCCCGCCTATCGGGGGCCGAGGCCCAGGAACGGGCCCGCCTCGAAGCCGCCCTCACCCACGAAACCCAGGCCCGGCGCCGGATGGGCTGCTTTGTGTATCTGGACAAGGCCCTCACCAACCTGCTCCACTTTGCCAGCCCCATCCTGGCCATGGTCGGGATTGTGGCCATCGACGCCCGGGGGATTCCCAACCTGGAAAGCTTCCTCATCATCAGCCTGATTCTGGGGATGATGTTCCAGGCCGCCGACAACCTGACCGCCGTCTTCATCGACCTGAGCCGCATTCGGGTGGCCGTGGAAAACCTTCAGCGACTGCTGGATGCGCCCCGGGAACGGGTCGCGGCCCTATTGGAAAGCCTGCCCGACGAAGGCGCCCTGAGCATCCGGCACCTCGCCTTCTGCCACGCCCCCGGGGCCCCGCGCCTGGTCATCGACGCCCTGCACCTGGCGCCTGGCGAAAAAGTCGCCCTGCTGGGGCCCAGCGGCTGTGGCAAGAGCACCCTGCTCGAACTCATCTACGGCCTGCATCCGGACTACACCGGGCGGCTCCAGCTGGGGGGGCTGATGCTGAGCGGCGCGTGCAGCCCCGCCCCCTGGCGCCAGCAAATCGGCTACCTCCCTGCCGACACCGCACTGGCCGGCGACACCCTGGCGGAACACGCCCGCTACGGCCTGCGCTCCGACCCGGAAGGGCGGCGCCCGCCGCTGGATGCCATTTTGGCCCGCCTGGGGCTGAGCCCAAGCCTGGATCAGGGGGCCGCCCGGCTGGGCGACCGGCTGTCCACCGGAGAACTGCGCCGGCTCCAGTTGGCCCGCATCCTGCACGGCCAGTTTGCCCTGAATCTGCTGGACGAGCCCGTCGCCCCCCTCGCCCCGGAAGACCGTTACCGGGTCATGGCCCAGGTGCTGGATGCCCTGGCGCCGGGCGCCGCCTGCCTGGTGGTGACTCACCAGACCGACATCCTGCCCCTGTTCGACCGGGTGCTGCACTTATGCCTTCAGCCCGATGGCTGCACCCGCCTGGAGACTCGACCATGAGCCAGCCCTCCGCCCCCCGCCCCTGGGCCCGTTTGTTCGTCCACGCCCAACCCCTGCAGGTGCTGGAGCTGCGCCACCACATCCCCTACGCGGCCCAAGTGGGCAGCACGGGGGCCGCCGTGCGGGCGGGCTCCATGCAGCTACACCCCGCCCGGCTTGAAGACCTGCAGGCCGAACCGGGCAGCCGGGCGGGGATCTGGTTCCGCTTCTTCAATAGCTGCAATCTGCGCTGCCAGTATTGCAACGAGCCGGCCAAGCCCGCCAACCCCATCCGCATTCCCCGCGCCCTCGACACCCTGGGCCAACTGGCCCGGCAGGGCTTTGAGCGCATCACCCTCTCGGGGGGCGAACCCACCCTGGTGCCGGGGCTGGCCGAGTTCATCGCCGCCCTGCGGGAACGGGGGTTTAAATGGATTTCCCTGGCCACCAATGGCTACCGGCTGGCCGAAGCGGGCTGGGAGCAGGCCTTGGCCGGGCTGGACGAGATCTACCTTTCGCTGCATGGGCTGGATGCGGCCAGCGGCGCCGCCATCACGGGTCAAGCCGATTACTGGGCCCGGATGGAAACGCTACTCGCCGCCCTGCGCCCCCACGCCCAGCGCCTGCATCTGGGGCTCAACCACCCCATCACCATCCACACCGCAGCACTCCTGGAGCGACTGCCCGCGTTGGTGGCAGCGAGCGGCGCCCGCTCCCTGCAGCTTTCGCTCATGGAGCAGTATGAGGATGAAGACTCCGGCCCCGCAGCGGCCCGCGCTGCGGCGCTGATCCCCGCCCTGCCCAGCTTCAGCCCCGCCCTGCCCGGGCTGCATCAAGCGCTCCAGGCCCAGGGCTGCGCCCTCACCCTGGAGGGCATTCCGCCCTGCCACCTGGCGGGGGTGGAATCCTGCTATCTGGATTACCGCCGGGCACGCAGCCACATGCTGCGGGTGATCTACGACAACGGGGGCGAGGCCGACCAGATCCAGTTCTCCCGGGGCTCGTCCCGGGAAGTGGGCAAGGTGTACGCCAGCGCCTGCGGGGAATGCGCCTATCGCAGCCACTGCTGCGGGATCTACCATAGCTACCTCAAGCGCCACGGAGAGGCCGACCTGCGCCCGGTCAGCCCCGCCGAGGCCGCCGCCCGCATCCATGCCCGCCGGAGGACCGGATGAACACCCAGCCCCTGATCCGCCTCACCCCGCCCGCCGCCCCCCAGGGCCTGCAAACCCTGCGCAGTGCGGGGGCCTTGTCCCTGTGCCTCACCCAGCATTGCAACATTAGCTGCCGCCATTGCAGCGTGGACGCCCTCGACACCCGGGGCATCCGGCGCATGCCCCTGGAGATCGCCACCCAGGCGGTGGATGTGCTGGCCCTGCCCTCGGGCCGGCGCCAGTTTCGGATCGTGTTTTTTGGGGGCGAACCGCTGCTGATGCCGGTGGAGTGGTTTGAAGGGCTCCAGGCCCACCTCAACAGCCACCCCGAGATGCGCTTCATCCTGGGCATGCAGAGCAATGGCACGCTGCTCACCGAGCCCATCATCCAGATGCTGCGCGCCCTCAAGATCGAGCTGTCCATCAGCCTCGATGGCCCCCCAGCCCTGAATGACGTGCTACGCGAAAACGGCCACAAGGTGGAACGCAACCTGCGCCGCCTGATCGAAGCCGAGCTGGACCCCCGGGTGCTGGTGGTGATCGCCCCCCACAACGCCGCCCATGTGCCCGAAATCCTGGCCTATCTGCGTGGGCTGGGGGTCAGCAAGGTGCGTTTCAACCATCTGTTCCCGGTAGGCCGGGCAGCGGATGGCCATGCCTTGAGCGACGCCCAACTGCTCGCCGCCCGCCTCGCCCTGGTGGATGACGTGCTCGCCCACCAGGATGCCCCCGACGCCCTGCGCGACGTGGCCACCTGCAAGCTGCTGGAAAAATTTGCCCGCCACCTGGAAAACCTGCCCGCCCAAGCCCGGGGGGATTGCACCGGCTACACCTGCCACGCGGGGCTCAGTTATTTCTCGGTGACGCCGGATGGGCAGGTGTTTCCGTGCTCCGACATGAGCTTTGCCGACTGGGCCCAGCCCCTGGGCCGGGTGCAGGACGGTGGCTTCGACCCCGCCCGGATGCGCCAGGTGCTCGGCCAGTTTCACGCCAAAGGCCCCTGGTGGGATCGCTGCCGGGGCTGCGCCGCCCAGGTGATCTGCGATTTTGGCTGCCCGGCCCTCACCCCGGACGCCGCCCAGGTGGGCAACCCGGAGTGCGATGTAACCCGGGCGCTGTGGCCTGAACTGATGGCCCGTCGCCAAGCGATACAGCATTGGTATCACCAAGCCCCAAAAACGCCCCTCGAAGCGCCTTCCGAAGCATGAACAAGTGTTTGATTACACTTGAATCCCGCCATCCCCATACTCAACACAGGGGCATTCAGCCCCCATGCAATCGGTTTTAAATGCTCAGTTACGGGGCATGCAGTAGCGATATTGCACTGCAATAGGGCGCCCTATATTACGCCCGCGTTACACCGTCACCTGGGTGACAAATCAGGGCGGTAAACACTTTCCCAGCAGCGACGCGGGTTTCCAGGCT
>JAJTBM010000004.1 GCA_021286885.1 Rhodocyclales bacterium | reverse complement strand
CCATGTTGTCGCGCAGGTAGTCGAAGCCGAATTCGTTGTTGGTGCCGTAGGTGATATCGGCGGCGTAGGCGACCTTTTTCTGGTCGTGGGGCATCTGGGACAGATTACAGCCCACGGTCAGCCCCAGGAAACGGTAAATGCGCCCCATCCAGTCGGAGTCGCGGCTGGCCAGATAGTCGTTCACGGTGATTACGTGCACGCCCTTGCCGCTCAGGGCATTCAGGTACACCGGTAGGGTGGCGGTTAGGGTTTTGCCTTCGCCGGTACGCATTTCGGCAATCTTGCCGTAGTGCAGCACCATACCGCCCACCAGCTGCATGTCGAAGTGGCGCATCCCGTGCACCCGCTTGCCTGCTTCCCGCACCACGGCAAACGCTTCGGGGAGCAGTGCGTCCAGGCTCTCACCGTTGGCAACCCGCTGGCGGAATTCGTCGGTCTTGCCGCGCAGTTGCTCATCGCTCAAGGCCTGAATCTGGGACTCGAGGGCGTTGATCGCACGCACGGTCTGCATGTACTGACGAATCAGCCGGTCATTGCGGCTGCCGAAAATCTTCTTGAGGAGGCCTGCGATCATTTGATTTAAAAGGGGAAGCGAGGCAAAAGCGGGATTCTATCATGCCCCTTGGGCGGGGCCGTGACGCTCTACCCGGCAAACATCAGACGGGGCCGGGCTTGTCCCGGGCCGGGTATCCGCTCTAGCATGGGGGCGTTTTTGCAAAAACCAAGCCCCTTCTGCCTTCTTTCCATGACCCAGAGCATTGATCGCTACTTCAGCAAGGGCAACAGCCTCGCCCACATGCAAGCCCATGCGGCCCGCTTGCTCAGGCTTCAGGGGCAGTTGCGACGCCTCTTGCCCGACTACCTGGGTGAAGCCTGTCAGGTGGCCAATCTGAAGGATGAATGCTTGGTGGTGCATGTAACCAGCGCGGCGTTGACGGTGAAGTTGCGTCAGGCGGTGCCCACGTTACTGATGGAGTTTGCCCGGATGGGCGTGGCCCTGAAGGACATCAAGGTGAAGGTGACGATGCCTGAGTATCGCCCTGCGCCCCAGCCACCAGAAGCCCGCAGCGTGAGCATCGAAACCCAGGCGCAACTCCAGGCCCTGGCAGGTCAGTTGCCGGCGGACTCACCCCTTGCCCGATCTTTGCAAAAGCTGGTGGCTCGGGCACGCACGCGGGCTGCAGGAGATTCTTGAAGCGAACACCTAGAATCAGGGAGGCGGGCGCGTAGGCGTAAAAAAACCGCCCCTGTATGAACAAAGGCGGTTCTTTCCTAGTCATAACACAAGCCTGTCTCACAGGCTTGCGTTATTCAGGACTTGCGGCGGCGAACGCTGGCAAGACCGGCCAGGCCCAGACCCAGGAGGGCCAGGGAGGTGGGTTCGGGCACTTGCAGACGGAATTGACCGTTGTTGGAAATGACCAGGTTTTGTGTCCCATCATTGCTGATGTGGGTGATGTCCGGATCAAAGTTGGCGTTGTACAGGTTGGTCAGGTTGGTATCGGTGGCACCACCGTTGCCACCCCAGTTAGCCAGCGTGGAGGCGTTGGTGGAGGCGAAACCAAAGAACAGGCCAGAAGCGATTTCAGTGGACAGATCCTGAGTGGCAGCTGCGTCGCGGAAGAAGTAGCCGGACTTCAGGTAGGTGGCTTGCAGAACCAGGCTGATCTGGCCGTTCGGAACCAGGGAGGTGCCGGACAGGGAGCCTTCACCAGCGGTCAGTACGAAAGTGCCGATCAGGTTGGAGGCATTCACTGCACCAGCGTAGATGTTCAGGGCGCCGGCGCTGAAGGAGATGCCAGAGCCCACGACACCAGAACCCGTGCCGGTGAAGGTGGAGTTCAGCGCAACGATGGAGGTGCTGCTGTCCACCAGGTTGGAAACAAACGTACCCGCTTCGTTGAAGTTGAAGGTGTTGGGGCTGGTGAAGTTGTTGTGGATGTAGGCGCGACCGTTCAGGTCGACATACTCTTGAACCTGAACAGCAGTGTTGGCACCTGCGCCATCAGAGTCAAGATACCAGTTGGTGAGATAGGCGTTGGCCTCGCCGGCCGCACCCAGTGCAACGGTGGAAGCGATCGCGAGGAAAGCCTTGTTGAACTTGCTCATAGTGTTTTCTCCTGTGATGAGCGGGTCTAAACCCTTGAGCAACAATAGCAAAGACTGTGCCTTCTTTTTTTGTTTTTTTAACCATCTGTTTTTAATGGTTTATTTTTGTTGTTTGGTCGTGCTCTAGATACTTGTGTAAAATTTTCCGACGATTCGTTGTGGGCATAGGTCACATTTCGAGGCTTCGCAAATCCTGAGGTGAGTTGCTGGGAGGAAAATCTCCGGATGTGTCATTAGGAGGAAGGGCAGCTGCTTGGATGCTCCAGCGTTTTTGAGGTGGGGGCGGGTATTTGTGGCCATATCAGCTCACAGTTTAGGCTTAGCAGGCCCAGCTCTTTGTGCCCATGAGTCTCACGTATCCACAGGCAGGATTGGATGTGAGGATAGCCAGGAAGGTCGGTCTGCAGCTGGTTAAGTAGTCTGAGGGCTGCGTCTTCGTGGGGTAGGGTGGCTTCAATATGCAGGCGATGTCTGGGAAGTTGTGTCTTGTCCTGGTTGCCTGTCCCTGACTGCACTCGAATATCCCGCAAGTTTGCCTGGGTGCGTATTTCGTTTGACAGCAGCCGTTGTTGCCAAACGTGGGCTGAAGTGTCGGCAAACAAATGTTGTTTTTCAAGCGCTAAGCGTTGTTGTTGCCGCAATGCCAGCGCACTCGACACCGAGGGTAACTGCTCGAGGCAGTGCTGCCACTGTTGTTGGTTTCGCTGGGCCTGTTGCAGTGTTTCCTGCAGCCTGGCCTCCTGTTCCCAGGTAGCTTGCAGAAGCCCCGCTCCCAACAGACCAGCCAAGCAGCAGCTGAGGATGGGGAGCCCCAGCATGGGTAAGCGCTGACTGATACCCTGAAGGTCTGGCAAAGATTTAAAGATTTCCAAAGAGCGTTCCTTCCACATCCAGAGTAATGCGCCAGAGCGGGGCTTTTTCCGTATCTCCTGGATGAGCCAATTCAACTTGAGGTGTCTGCATGCTAGGCCAAGCAGCCAGTGCATTGACCAGCTGATCCATGGCTTGGGGAGAGGATTCCGGGTGTGGGCTGAACTCTAGTATCAGGTGCAGCGTTTCAGGGTGGATGTCATTCAAACTGGGTAATGGAGGCCAGTTCCATTGCAGCCGGTACAAGGTCAGTTCGGGATAGTGCTCCAGTGTCTGAGCCAGTCGTTCTAGTAGGGGCTGCGTTGCCTGTTGGCGAAGTTTGAGGATGTGGGAGAGGTGTTCTAACGTGGTGAGCTGTTCAGGGTCCGGATGGCTGTGCGGTAAGGTTTGAAGTAGTGCCTGGGCCTGGCCTTCCAGTGTGTGATTCTGATGTTGTAACGCCTGTATCTGTGCTGTCAGGGCTGCTCTATGCCAGTAGGCCTGGGCGGTATGAATCATGCTGCAACCGAGCACGACTAAACTTCCGACACGTAATGCGTGCGCCAGACGTTGGTGGCGTGCACGTTGTCGTAAGGCTTGGGGGCGCAAGTCGGGTAAGTTCCCTCCTTGCAGGGTGAGCTGGAGAAAGAGAGCCTCCATGCTGGGGCATTCGGCCGTAGCCAGTGCCTGAGGGCCCAGTGACTGGAGAGGGTGCTCAGACAGGGTCTCAAGTCCAGAGGGAATGGCTGCAGTTCCTGGAAGGTCATGCAGTAGGATCAGATGAGGGTCTAGGCCGTGAGGAAGAATTTTTTGGCCACGCAAATAGCGTAAAAACTGCGCTACCTCTGCAGTCGTCTGTTGTGCGTCGGCTTCAGCGGGATAGGGACTATTACGACTGAAGCACAGCCGGCCAGTGGGGGACAGCAAACCCATGCGTAGCGTGGTTGCGCCGGGGCGGATGATGAGACGAAATGAGTTTGTTGCAGGTAGTTTGTGGCTCAGTCTGGAGTAGAGCAGTGTCGGTGTGTGAATGCCCAGCAGATTGCTCGGCTTGCGTTCAAATACCTCCAGCCATGGTTTGAGTGGCGCAGGGTCTGCCAGTCCGCAAAGAAGTAAGTCTTCTTCGGGGCGTTGGGTTCTGCGCTGGACGACTTCAAGGGGGGTGTGATAGCACGTATCCAGTTGAAGTTGTCGCTGTTGTCGCTCCAGCAGTGCCAGGCGATCTGCACCTTTTGTGAGTGGGAGGGTGAGCGGGATCGCGTATTCATCGCGCCGCTCCACCAGCCAGCGCCAGCCCGTGCGCGGTGTTGATTCCAGTAGCCGGGCCAGCTGGGCGGGGCCCGCAGGCGGTGGCGGGAGTGGCTGGGGCGCTTCTCCCCGGAGTACGAGGCGGGCGCCGGTGTCGTCCAGAAGCAGCAGGTGGGTGGTCTTCTGCATGGTGGCCAGGCCTAAAACTGGAGTCGGGTGGCAAGATCGTAAATGGGGAGCAGCACGGCGCTCATCACCGCCAGCAACAGGCCGCCCAGCACTACCGTAAGCAGGGGCTCCAGGGCCGCTTGGAAGCGGGCGGTGGCTTCCTGCACATCCCGGCGGTAGAACTGGCTGATGTGGGTCAGGGCCTGATCCAGGGCGCCGGTCTGCTCACCCACCCGCAGCATGCGGGTCAGGAGCGGCGGGAACAAAGGCGTGCGGGCGAAGGCTTCGGCCAGGGGCAGGCCACCGTGGATGTCGGCCCGAACGCTAGCCAGGGCCTGTTGCAGCGCCCGGTTGTGCAGGCTGCGTTCGGTGCTGGCCAGGGTTTCGATGACTGGAATGCCTGCCCGGTACAGGAGCGCGAACAGCTGGGTGAAGCGGGCCAGCAGGATCTTGTGCAGCACGTCGCCCAACAGTGGCAGGCCCAGCAGCAGCCGGTCGGTGTGCAGGCGCAGGCCTGGGTGATGCTGGCGTCCGAGGATCAGCCCGCACACCCCCGCCACGCCCAGCCCCAGGAGCCAGGGCCAGGCGCCCAGCACGAATTCGGAGCAAGCCACCAGCAGCCGGGTCTGGAGGGGCAGGGGCATGCCGGTGCTCAGGAAGAGTTTGGAAAGCTCGGGAATGACCTGGGTCAGCGCCACGCCCACCGCCGCCAGCACGATGAGTCCGACGATCACCGGGTAGATCAGCACCCGGCCCGTGAAACCGGCAAGCTCGTCCTCCCGCTGGAGGGCGCTGTGCAGGGCACCCAGCACTTCGGGCAGTTCCCCCGCCTGTTCGCCGGCCTGGATCAGGCTGCAGAACACCTCGTCAAAACACTGGGGATGGGCCCCGAGGGCCAGGGACAGGCTCTGACCGGCCTCAATGGCGGCGCAGCCTTGCTCCAGCGCCTGCACCATCGCCGGGTGGCGGGTGAAATCCCGCAGATCCTGCAGGCTTTCGAGGATGGGCAGCCCCGCCCGCAGGCATTGTTCGAGGTGAAAGCAGAAGTGGATCAACTCCCGGCGGGGTGGGCGCCGGAGCCCTGTGGGATTGAAGTGCCAGCCTGGGTGGGCGCGCAGCAGGGTGAGGCCCTGGCGGGCGAGGGCCTGCTCCAGGCTGGCCAGATCCGGGCTGCTGAGGCGCCCCTGGCGCAGCGTGCCCTGGGCGTCCAGGGCCCGGTAGCGGTAATGTTTCATGGGCGGGCCTGGCCTTCCAGGTGCACCACCCGGCGCAGTTCGGGGAGTGAGGTGCTGCCGTCCAGCACCCGCCGTACGCCATCCCGGGCCAGGGGTTCAAAGCCCCGGGCGAGGGCGTGCTGGCGCAGTTCGACCAGGCTGGCCCGGCGCCCGATCAGGGCATCCAGGCTTTCGTCCAGTTCCAGGATTTCCATGATCGCGAGCCGTCCCCGGTAGCCCTGGAAGTGGCATTGGGGGCAGCCCACGGGCTCGTGCAGCATTACGACGTCGGAAGTGTCGGGCGGGAGCCCCAGCAGGGCCCGTTCAGCCGGTTGAGCAGGCCGGGGACGGCTGCAGGCGGGGCACAGGCGGCGCAGCAGCCGCTGGGCGATCACGCCGATGATGTTGCCGGCCAGCAGATCGGGGGCGATGCCAATGTCCAGCAGGCGCGGGATGGCGCCCAGGGTTGAGTTGGTGTGCAGGGTGGAGAACACCAGATGCCCGGTCATGGCAGCCTGCAGGCTCATGCGGGCGGTTTCGGCGTCGCGGACTTCGCCCACCAGGATGATGTCCGGATCCTGGCGCAGCATGGCCCGCACCCCGTCGGCAAAGCCCAGCCGGGACGCTTCGGAAACCGCACTTTGGCGGATCAGGGGCATGGGGTATTCCACCGGATCTTCGAGGGTCATGATGTTCACCTCGGTGGTGTTCAGGTGGCCCAGTACCGAATACAGGGTGGTGGTCTTGCCGCTGCCGGTGGGGCCGGTGACCAGGATCATGCCTTCCGGGCGGTGGATCATCTGGCGCAGCACCTCCAGGCGTTCGGGCGTGAGCCCCAGCCCATCCAGGGGGACAATGCCTTTCTGGCGGTCCAGGATGCGCAGCACGATGTTTTCGCCCTGCACCGTGGGTTGGCATGAAACCCGGAAATCCACAGGCCGGCCATGGATCTGCAAGGTGATGCGGCCATCCTGGGGCGCCCGGGTTTCGGCGATGTTCAGCCCCGCCATCACCTTGAGGCGCACCGCCATGGCGGGCCAGTAGGTTTTGTGCAGGGCGCGGATCTGGTGCAGCAGGCCGTCCATCCGGTAGCGGATGCGGATGAAGCCCACCTCGGGCTCGAAGTGGATGTCGGATGCGTCCCGGCTCACCGCGTCGGCCAGGAGCGCATCCACCAGCCGCACGACCGGATGGGCGTATTCGTCGCTGCGCCCCGGGGTGGCGCCATGGGTGGTGCCGCTTTCGATCTCGTGCAGGATGCCGTCGATGGATAGAACGTGGCCGTAGATCTGCTCCAGGGCGCGGGAAATCTCCGAGTCACCGGCAATCCGCAGCTCCAGCTGGGTGCCCGCCGGGAGCTGGAGCCGGAGCTGATCGAGCAGCATCAGATCATCGGGGTTGCCGCAGGCCAGTACCAGATGCTTGTCGTCCGGTGCGTAATGGACGGGCACCACTTTGAGGCGTTGGGCCAAGGCCCGGGGGACCAGGCGGAGGGCTTCCGGGTCGGGAATCAGGCCGCGCAGATCCATGCTGGGCCGTTCCAAGGTGTGGGCCAGGGCGTCCCGCAGGGTGCTTTCCGATAGAAAACCCAGGTGCACCAACACCCGGCCCAGGGCTTCGTGGCGCTGGGTCTGTTCTCGCAGGGCAATCTCAAGTTGATCTACGCTGATCAGCCCTTGGGCAAGCAGGGTCTGGCCCAAGGGGCGGGGGGCGGTGCTCATGGGCGCATCTCCGGCAGGGGTGGGTTTGAGCTTTGGCTCAGGGCCTGAATACGGGCTAGACAGGGGCCTAGGGGAAACGGGGGCTGGGCAGGCGGAAGGCTTTGGATGCAGGCGTGCCGGTAATGGGGCAGGGCCTGGGCGGCGGCGCCCAGCTGATCGAGGCTGACGGCCAGGTTGTAGCGGTATGCGGCCCGCTCGGGGTGGCGCTGGGCCAGCAGGGCAAAGCTATGGCGGGCCTCGGCCCAGCGCCCGCGCCGGGCGTGCTGGTAAGCCAGGGTGTGGAGGAGGGTGCTGGCGTCAGGATGTTGTTGGAGGGCGCCGTGCAGGGCCGAGTCGGGTTCGGTGCCGTGGTTTAGCAGGCCCAGCCCGGCCCGGGCCACCGGATTGCCCGGGGAAAGGGCCTGGCTGTGCTCAAAATGGGCGCGGGCCAGCTCGGGCGCCTGGGCTTGCAGAGCCAGGGCACCCAGACCGTTGTGGATCTGGGCATCCTGCCTGTCCACCTGCAGGGCAAATTGGTAGAGCTGGTAGGCGAGGGCGGGATCGCCGCTGACATACGCGGCATGGGCGCGCTGGGCGAGGCTGGGCTCAGGCGTCGTGCCGAAACTGCTGTTCCAGGCCAGGAGCAGCGCCATGCCCAGGCCCAGAGGGCGGAAGGCGTTCATCAGATCACCATCCTTTCCGGGTGGCCGAACCCTGGAAAAATTCCCGGCCCGGCAGCGTGGGCAGGCTGCTGCCACCGGCCAGTTGCTGGGGCGCGTTCACCACCCGGGGGCGTAAGAAGATCACCAGCTCGGTTTTTTGCACCGACTGATCCCGCTGGGTAAATAGTTCTCCCAAGGCAGGGGTTGCACCCAAAACCGGCACCCGGTTGATCCGGTGGTCGATCCGGTCTTCCATCAGCCCGCCCAGCACGGCAGTTTCGCCATTGCCCAGGCGCAGCAGGGATTCGATCTCCCGGGTGCGAATCTGGGGAACCAGATTAGGGATGGTGGCCGGAATGTTGGGGTTCGGGTCGCGTCGGAAGTCGGAAATGCTGGAAATGGTGGGCCGAATGTTGAGGATCACCTCTTCGGCTGGGCTGATCTGGGGGGTGATGCTCATCACCAGCCCCACCGAGACCGCCTGGGGCGTGGTGCTGACCGTGGTGAGGGTGGTGCTGTTGGTGCTCTGGGTGGTATCGGCCCGGACGGTGAAATACACAAATTCTTCCACCACCTTGATGACGGCCGTCTGATTGTTGAGCACTGCCAGCTTGGGGCTGGAGAGCACCTTGACGGTGCCGAAGCTCTCCAGCAGCCGGATGCTGGCTTCCAGACTGTCCTTGTTGGTGTAGCCCAGGCTGAACACCGAGGCGGCCGCGCCGGGCACGCCGCCCATGGCCGGGCTGGCGAGGCTCAGTTGGCGGTCGGCGCTGAACAGGCGGGTCCAGTCTATGCCCTGGCGGTAGCCATCGCTCAGGGCCACTTCGAGGATGGTGGCTTCGATCATTACCTGGCGGTGGGCGGCGCCCAGCACCCGGTCGAGGAATTCTTGAACCTTTTCGTGTTGAAGGCTGGTGGCGCGAACCGTGATCACGCCGCTTTCCCGGTGCACGATGACTGCTGCGGCCTCATGCACCGTGGAGCGGCGCACCACCGAAACGCTGTTGCTCTGGCTTTGGCTCGGGCCGCCGCTGGGGATGGCCTCAGGCGTTGTGCGCTGGCCGCGCCGGGCCCGATGTACGCCAGCGGCCGGGCGCCCTGCCAGGGCGGGCTGGCCTGCGCTGGCGCTGCTGGACTGGTTTTCGGTGATGGTCTCGCTGGTGCCTTCGGGCAGCAGTTTGTCGGTTTCCCGCAGCAGTTCCTGGATGTTGCGCTCCAGGGTGTCCCAGAACTGGTTGCGGGCCTGGTTTTCGATGCGGGTGGTGGAGAGGTTGCCGCCCATGGGCAGGCTGCTGCTCCCGGTGCTGGTTTGCAGGGCGGAGCTGCCGGTGGCGATCTGGGTGTTGGTGGAGATCGTGCCGTGCATCTGGCGGCTGAGATTGACGTAGTCAGCCCGGTAGCTGCGCAAGAACGGGGTATCGGGCTGCACTACCAGGGTTTCCCCATCCATCTCCCAGCGCAGATCCAGCTGGCGGGCGATGCGTTTCAGAATCTGGGGCAGGGTCTGGTTTTCGGCCTGGAGGGTGATGCGGGCGTCCACATCCGGATGAACGTCCAGATTCAGGTGGGCATCCCGGGCGAGGGTCAGGAGCAGTTCGCGTACCGGAAGCTGCTGAACCGAGATGGAGTAGGTTTCGGTGGGTTTGCCGCTGTCCGGGCGGGGCAGGGGCAGAGGTGCATCCGCCAGCGGCGGGAGGGAGGCCGTCCCTGGGCTAGCAAGGGGCGGGCTCAGGTGCACCGGTGCCAGGGGCGGGGCATTCAGAGGCGCACAGCCGCTGATCCAGAGGCTTGAGAGGCTCGCGGCAAGCAAGGCGAGACGCATGGGGGGGCGAAGGAAAAACAGGGAGTTTCAGGTTATGTCATAGGAATTATTTCGACCAGATGAAGGCAGGGGGTTGTAAAAAATATTACAAATGGGCGGTGTGTCCAAGAATGTCGCAAGGCACCGGGCTGGTGCGCTCATTCCCCTTTCTGGAGCAGGTGTAAGTCATGTGTAAGATTGGGCGCCTTTAATCTTGCGCTTAACAGGGCTGCACAAAGAACCGGGCACCGTATCCAAACAGGAGGAGATGCGGAGCCAGCCGGTCGGGCTTCCTGGCGACATACGTAGCACACTCATAACACGAGGAGAGGTGAACAATGACGAGCGAAAACACCCAGAAGCTGTACTACCCGTCCGAAGACGTGGTGAAGAACGCCGCCGTTCCCGGCATGGAAGCCTACAAGGCCCTGTGTGCCGAAGCCGAGGCGGATTACGAAGGTTTCTGGGGCAAGCGTGCCAAGGAGCTGCTGGACTGGCAGACCCCCTTCACCCAAGTCCTGGATGAAAGCAACGCCCCCTTCTTCAAGTGGTTTGCCGATGGCAAGCTGAACGTCTCCTACAACTGCCTGGATCGTCAGGTCAAGAACGGCCTGGGTGACAAGGTCGCCATGATCTTTGAAGGCGACAAGGGCGATGTAACCCGCGTCACCTACGGCGATCTGCTGGCCCGCGTCGGCAAGTTCGCCAACGCCCTCAAGAGCCTGGGCGTCCAGAAGGGCGACCGGGTTGTGATCTACCTGCCCATGTCCATCGAAGGCGTGGTGGCCATGCAGGCCTGCGCCCGGATCGGCGCCACCCACTCCATCGTGTTCGGCGGCTTCTCCGCCCAGTCCCTGGCCGACCGGATCAATGATGCCGGCGCCGTGCTGCTGATCACCTCCGACGGTCAGAACCGTGGCGGCAAGGCCCTGCCCCTCAAGTCCATCGCTGACGAAGCCCTGGCCAGCGGCTGCCCCTCCATCAAGAACGTGCTCGTGGTCAAGCGCACCGGTGGCGAAACCGCCATGGTCGAAGGCCGCGACATCTGGGCCGACGACCTCGTGCCCCAGCAGTCCGAAGAATGCGAACCGGAATGGGTTGAAGCCGAACATCCCCTGTTCCTGCTCTACACCTCCGGCTCCACCGGCAAGCCCAAGGGTGTTCAGCACTCCACCGGCGGCTACCTGCTGCACGCCATCCTGACCATGAAGTACACCTTCGACATCAAGCCTGACGATGTCTTCTGGTGTACCGCCGACATCGGTTGGGTCACTGGCCACACCTACATTGCTTACGGCCCCCTGGCCTGCGGCGCGACCGAAATCGTGTTCGAAGGTGTGCCCACCTATCCGGACGCCGGCCGCTTCTGGAAGATGATCCAGGATCACAAGGTCAGCATCTTCTACACCGCCCCGACCGCCATCCGTTCCCTGATCAAGGCTTCCGACACCAACGAAGCCGTGCATCCGAAGAACTACGACCTGACCAGCCTGCGCATCCTGGGTTCCGTGGGCGAGCCCATCAACCCCGCCGCCTGGGAGTGGTACCACCAGAACGTGGGCGGCGGCCGTTGCCCCATCGTGGATACCTTCTGGCAGACCGAAACCGGTGGTCACATGATCACCCCGCTGCCTGGCGCCACCCCGCTGGTTCCCGGCTCCTGCACCCTGCCTTTCCCGGGCATCCAGGCTGCTGTGGTGGATGAAACCGGCACCGAAGTGCCTTGGGGCCAGGGTGGCATCCTGGTGGTCAAGCGTCCTTGGCCCTCCATGATCCGCACCATCTGGGGCGATCCGGACCGTTTCGTGAAGTCCTACTACCCCGCTGACTTCCAGGGCAAGCTCTACCTGGCAGGCGACGGCGCAATCCGCGACAAGGACACCGGCTACTTCACCATCACCGGCCGTATCGACGACGTGCTGAACGTCTCCGGTCACCGGATGGGCACCATGGAAATCGAATCCGCCCTGGTGGCCCACGAGAAGGTTGCCGAAGCCGCTGTGGTGGGTCGTCCCGACGATCTGACCGGCGAAGCCATCGTGGCCTTCGTGGTGCTCAAGGGTGCCCGCCCGACCGGCGATGCTGCCACCGCCATGATCAAGGAACTGCAAAACTGGGTTGGCCAAGAAATCGGCCCCATCGCCAAGCCCAAGGACATCCGCTTCGGCGAGAACCTGCCCAAGACCCGTTCCGGCAAGATCATGCGCCGTCTGCTGCGTCAGCTGGCCAAGGGTGAGGAAATCACCCAGGATACTTCCACTCTGGAAAACCCGGCCATCCTGGAACAGCTCAAGTAAGTTCAGTACAGCAGTATCCCCGGTGCCCCTTGCACCGGGGCGGTCTGACCACCAAAACCATAAGGCAGGCCGTACTCACAAAATAGTGGGGAGGAGACACCCGACTCCGGTCGGGAACGAGGGGGAAAAGAAGGCGCGACCTGTTCGCGCCTTTTTTTCGTCCTGCATTTGGGTGCAGACTCGCCAGCCGCCCCGTTTGGCGCTATAAGTGGCCCGACGACGTTGCCAACTAGGATGGCAAAACAAGGTGGCCAAAAAGCTGCCAGAAGCAGCCCAAGGTAGCCCAAAGAGGCGCTTGCAGATGGGCGGGCGAGGCGCAAGAGGCAGATCACACGATCAAAGGAGGCGCCCATGGTCAGGGCAGGTTTGACCGGACAACGCCTGGTGGCGTTGTTTCTGCTGGGCATGGTGGCCCTCAATGGGCCCGTGCTGCTGCTGGCCGATCAGGACCGGTGGGTGCTGGGTTTCCCGGTGCTCTACGTCTATCTGTTTGGGGTCTGGGCCCTGCTGGTGGGCCTGATGGCCTGGGTCTGCGAGCGGCGCCGATGAGCACCCTCGGTCTGGCCGGCCTGGCGCTGGCCTATCTTGCGCTGCTGTTTGGCGTGGCCCATTGGGCGGACCGGCGTGCCGAGGCCGGGCGCTCGGTGATCGCCCATCCCACCGTGTATGCCTTGTCCCTGGCGGTGTATTGCACCGCCTGGACTTACTACGGCAGCGTTGGCCGGGCGGCGGTGTCGGGCATCGGATTTGCGCCCATCTTCATCGGCCCCACTTTGGTTGTGGCTCTGTGGTGGTTTGTGATGGTGCGTATGGTGCGCATCAGCAAGGCTTACCGGATCACTTCGATTGCCGACTTCATCGCCTCCCGTTACGGCAAGAGCCCCTTGCTGGGGGGGCTGGTGAGCATCATCGCGGTGCTCGGGGTGATTCCCTACATCGCCCTGCAGCTCAAGGCGGTGTCCAATGGCTTCGCCCTGTTTGCCAGCTATCCGGCGCCACCTGCACGGGGCGAGGCGGGCTGGTTTGCCGATGGCACCTTTTACATCGCCCTGGCCATGGCGGCCTTCACCATCTTGTTCGGCACTCGCCACCTGGATGCCACCGAGCGCCATGAAGGCATGGTGGCTGCGGTGGCCTTCGAGTCGGTGGTGAAGCTGCTGATCTTCCTCGGGCTGGGGGGATATGTGTGCTATGGCCTCTTCGACGGCCTGGGGCCCCTGTTTGCCGAGGCCGCCACCCACCCCGAACTACGGGCCCTGATGCGCCTGGAGGTGGGGGGCAATTCGGCCAGCAGCTGGTTTGCGCTGACCGTCCTGGCTATGTTGGCCCTGTTCGGCCTGCCTCGCCAGTTTCAGGTGGCGGTGGTCGAGAACGTGAATGAAAACCACCTGCGTCGGGCCATCTGGCAGTTTCCCCTTTATTTGCTGTTGATCAACCTGTTTGTGCTGCCCATCGCCCTGGCGGGGCTGATGCTGTTGCCGGGGCAGGATGCAGACAGCTATGTGCTGTTGCTGCCCTTGGCCAGTGGCCAGCCCTGGCTGGCGGTGCTGGCCTTCCTGGGAGGGTTGTCGGCGGCCACCAGCATGGTGATCGTCGAAACCATCGCCCTATCCACCATGGTCTGCAATGATCTGGTCATGCCCTTGCTGCTACGCTATGGCGCGGGTTTGCTGGCGCGGCAACGGGATTTGTCGCGCTGGTTGCTCCACATCCGGCGGGCGGCCATCCTGCTGATCCTGCTGCTCGGATATCTTTATTTCCGCCTGGCGGGGGAAGCCCATGCTCTGGTCAGCATCGGCCTCATCAGCTTTGCTGCGGTGGCCCAGTTTGCCCCCGCCATGCTGGGGGGCATGTATTGGCGTGGGGCGACCCAGCCCGGCGCCTTGGCCGGTCTGTTGGCGGGGTTCGGGGTGTGGTTGTACACCTTGCTGCTGCCTTCCTTTGCGCGTTCAGGCTGGCTGGCACCTGAGTTCCTGAATGCCTGGGGGGTGGAATGGCTGCGTCCCCAGGCCCTGTGGGGTGGGCTAGGCATGGACCCGCTGGCCCATAGCCTGTTCTGGAGCTTGTTGTGCAATATCGGTGCTTACTTGGTGGTGTCGCTCATGCGCCCGCCCAACGCCCGGGAGGCTGGCCAAGCCACCCTGTTTGTGGATGTGCTCAAGCAGAGTCGTCCCGGAGGGGATGCCTTCTGGCGCGGCCAGGCCCGGGTGCGGGATCTGCAACCGCTCCTGGGGCGTTTTCTGGGCCCCGAGCGGGCAGCCTACTTGCTGGATGAGCACGCCCGGGCCCGAGGCAAGGCCGGGCGGGAGGCCTTGGAGGCGGATGGCGAGCTGGTGCATTTTGTGGAAACCACCCTGGCCGGCGCCATCGGGAGCGTTTCGGCCCGGGCGCTGGTGGCCTCGGTGGCCCAGGAGGAGCCCCTGGGGCTGGATGAGGTGATGAGCATTCTGGACGAGGCGTCCCGCATCCGGGCGTATTCTGAGCAGCTGGAAGAAAAATCCCGGGCCCTGATCCAGGCGGGGGCCGAACTCCGGGCGGCCAACGCCCGCCTGCAGGAGCTGGATCGCCTCAAGGATGATTTCATGTCTTCAGTGACCCACGAGCTGCGCACCCCGCTCACCTCCATCCGGGCCTTTTCGGAGTTGCTGCAGGATGATCCGGCCATGGCCGAAGAGGATCGAAGCCGGTTTCTGGGCATCATCGTGAGCGAGACCGAGCGTCTCACCCGGTTGGTCAATCAGGTACTGGATCTCGCCAAGATCGAGTCGGGTCGGGCCGATTGGCTGAGCGAGCAGGTTGCGCCCCGGGCCCTGTTGCGCCAGGCCGCCGAGGCCCTGGAACAGCTGTTCCGCGACAAGGGCGTGATCTTGACCCTGGACTTGGAGGATGGGGTGGGGGAGGGCGGTGCTGGCGTTGATGCCGATGCCGCCGAACTCATGTGGCAGGGCGACCCGGATCGTCTGCTCCAAGTGGTGATCAACCTGCTCTCCAACGCGGTGAAGTTTGTGCCTGCCGGCACGGGGCGGGTCTGCCTGCGCCTGCGGGGCGAAGGGGCGGGGCTGCGGGTGGAGGTGGACGACAACGGCCCCGGGCTCAGTGCGCTGGAGCAGCAGGTGGTGTTCGAAAAATTCCGCCAGGGCGGAAACACCCTGACCGGCAAGCCCCAGGGCACCGGGCTGGGTTTGCCCATCAGCCGGCAGATCGTGGCGCATCACGGGGGGCGCATGGGGGTGGAGAGCGTGCCGGGGCAGGGGGCCTGTTTCTGGTTCTGGCTGCCGGCCCAAAACCCAACTCCCGTCCCGGGAAAGGGCGGATAGACGATATAGTTATGGCTTAGGCCATGAGCCCTGCATGGAGACGGGGTGGCCTGGGGTAAAAAGAGGGAGGAGAAAACATGAGCAAGAAGATACTGATTGCGGACGATGAGCAAAACATCGTCATTTCCCTGGAGTTCCTCATGCAGCGCGAGGGCTTTCAGGTGGTGGTGGCCCGGGATGGCCAGGAAGCCCTGGAGCGGGCCCGTAGCGAGCGGCCCGATCTGATCCTGCTGGATGTGATGATGCCGCGCAAGAACGGCTACGAAGTCTGTCAGGAAATCCGCGCCGACCAGAGCCTGGCGGCCACCCGCATCCTGATGTTGACCGCCAAGGGGCGGGAAACCGAAGTCACCAAGGGACTGGCCGTGGGGGCGGATGCCTACATGACCAAGCCCTTTTCCACCCGGGATCTGGTGGCCCGGGTGCGTTCCCTGCTGGAAGTGACCGCGTGAGCCCCCGATCCCGGCAGGCACTGGCGATTGCCACGGCCTGCATCCTGGCCAGCGGTATGCTGGCGGTGGGCGCCTACGCCCTCTGGCACGACCTGACCCCCGACGAGCGGGCGCTGCTTCAGCCGGTGCTGGAGCCGCGCCTGGGCTTGCTCATCATGATTGCGATGGTGGGCGCTGGTGCCGCGGCGGTCTGGATGAAATCCTTTGGCGAGCGCTATCTGCTGGCCCCTGCCCTGGTGGCCGATGAACTGGGGCTCATGGTGGGCACCGACCCGAATCGTCGGGTCAAGAGCGATGCCAGCCCCGAGCTGGCCCGCATCGCTGAGGCGGTGAATGCCCTGGCCGACCAGCGTCGCAGCCTGCAGGACGATGTGGAAGTGCGCATTGCCGAAGCACGTCGCTCGGTGGAAGAAGAGCGCAACCGGCTTGCCGCCCTGATGTCGGAGCTCAACCAGAGCGTGGTGGTGTGCAATCTGGATGGTCGCATCCTGCTCTACAACAGCCGCGCCCGGCTCCAGTTCAAGGCGCTTTCTGATGCGCCCACGGCGGCCGGTGGGGGCGAGATCATCGGCCTCGGGCGCTCCATCTACGGGGTGTTCGAGCGCAGCCTGATCGTTCATGCCCTCGAAAGCATCCAGGAAAAGCTCCTGCGCGGCGAGGCCCAGCCCATGGCCAACTTTGTCACCACCACCCGGGCCGGCCAGTTGCTGCGGGCCCAGATGGCGCCGGTGCTGGCCGTGGCTGGCGAAGGGGAGGCCGAAGGGCAGGTGAGCGGCTTTGTGCTGATGCTGGATAACATCACCCGCACCTTCGAAGCCGAAACCCGGCGGGATCAGCTGCTCCACGGGCTCACTGAGGGCAGTCGTTCGTCCCTGGCCAACCTGCGTGCAGCCGCCGAGATGCTGGAATATCCGGATCTGGATGCCGAAATCCGCGAGCGTTTTCTCAAAGTGGTGCGGGATGAGGTACAGGGCATGAGCACCCGCCTGGAAGGTGCTGCCACCGAGTTTGCCGATTCCCTGAAAACACGCTGGCCCCTGGATGAGATGCAGGGTGCCGATCTGGTGGCTGCCGCCCAGCGCCTGATCGAGCGCAAGCTCAAGCTGCCCACCAAGCTCGAAGAGATTCAACCGGATGTGTGGGTCAAGGTGGATAGCTTTTCCCTGCTTCAGGCGGTGGGCTATCTGGCCAGCCGCTTGTCTGACGAATTTGAGGTGCGCGAACTGCGCTTCCGGCTGAGTCAGGCGGGGCGGCTGGTGCACCTGGATCTGATCTGGTCGGGGCAGGCCATGAGCACCGAAACCGTCATGAGCTGGGAGCTGGAGCCCATGAGCTTTGCCGGCGAAAACTCGCCCCTCACCGTGCGGGACGTGATCGACCGCCACGATGGCGAGGTCTGGCTCCAGCGGGAGAAAACCCGGCACCGGGCCTTCTTCCGCTTCCTGCTGCCGTCGGCCGCACCCCAGGAGCGCCTGGAGGCGGCGGCCCATCTCAAGGGTGGCAGCCGCCCCGAGTACTACGATTTCGACCTCTTCAAGCGCAGTGCCGCCAGCGATGCCCTGGACGACATGCCCCTGTCGGCTCTGACCTTCACGGTCTTCGATACCGAAACCACGGGCCTGAACCCGTCGGAGGGGGACGAAATCATCCAGATTGGCGCCACCCGGATCGTGAACGGCAAGCTGCTCAAATCCGAATCCTTCGAGCAGTTGGTGGACCCGCAACGGGAACTGCCCGAGGCATCCACCAAGATCCACGGCATCACCCCCGAAATGCTGGCGGGTCAGCCGCCCCTGGGGCGGGTGCTGCCGGCCTTCCATGCGTTTGCCCGGGATACGGTGCTGGTGGCCCATAACGCGGCCTTCGACATGCGCTTCCTGGAAATCAAGGAGCAAAGCCTGGGCATCCGCTTCGATCAGCCGGTGCTCGATACCTTGCTGCTGTCGGCGGCCCTTCATCCCAGCCAGGAATCCCACCGGCTGGAGGCCATCTGCGAGCGCATGGGGGTGCATGTGATGGGGCGTCATACGGCCTTGGGGGATGCGATTGTGACCGGGGAAGTGTTCCTGCGCATGATCCCGCTCCTGGCCGAAGCCGGCATCCGTACCCTGGGGGACGCCCGACGGGCCTCCGAGAAGACTTACTACGCCCGGGTTAAATACTGATACGGGCTCCCCGGCTATACTCACGTCCGGCCCATCCGGGCCGGGGATGAGGAGAGCGCAGTGACGGACAGCCAGGCAAGACAGGATGTGTATTGGTGGCGTACCCGCTGCCTGACGGCTGGCCTGCTGCTGATCTGGGGGCTGATCAGCTTTCTGCCCGGCTGGTTTGCCGATGGGCTGAATCAGCATGAGGTGCTGGGCTGGCCCCTGGGCTTCTACATGGCGGCCCAGGGCGGCCTGATTGTGTTTCTGCTGGTGGTGTGGGTGTACGACCAGGGCATGCGCCGCCTGGAAGCCCGCTACCGCAAGGGGAATGGGGCATGATGCACGCCCTCGTGCGCCGTATCGGGCGTTACTACGCGTGGTACTCCCTGGGTTTTGTGGCGCTGGTGCTGGCCTTGGCGCTGGCCGAGCGGGCAGGCCTGTCGCCCCGTTGGATTGGCCAGATTTTTCTGTTCGCCAGCATCGCCCTGTATGCCTCCATCGGGGTGTTGAGCCGCACTTCCGACGTTTCCGAATACTACGTGGCTGGGCGTCGGGTGCCGGCGGTCTTCAACGGCATGGCCACGGCGGCCGATTGGATGAGTGCGGCTTCCTTCATCGGGCTGGCAGGCACCCTGTATTACGCGGGTTTTGAGGGGCTGGCCTTTGTGTCCGGCTGGACGGGCGGCTATGTGCTGGTCGCCCTGCTGCTGGCGCCTTATTTGCGCAAGTTTGGCCAGTTTACGATCCCGGACTTTCTGGGTGCCCGCTACGAGGGCCATGTGGCGCGCATGGTGGGCGTGTGTGCCAGCATCCTGGCGAGTTTTGTATACGTGGTGGCCCAGATCTACGGGGTAGGGCTGATCACCAGCCGTTTCATCGGGATCGAGTTTGAGATTGGCGTGTTTGTGGGCTTGGCCGGCATTCTGGTGTGTTCTTTCCTGGGCGGCATGCGTGCCGTCACCTGGACCCAGGTGGCCCAATACCTGATCCTGATCGCGGCCTACCTGGTGCCGGTGGGCATACTGTCGTACAAAACCACGGGCAATCCTGTCTCCCAATGGAGTTATGGCCAGGTGCTCCAGAATCTGGGGGTCAAGGAGTTGGAGCTGTTCTCCGATCCCCGGGAGTACGAGGTGCGCGCCCAGTACCGGGTGCGGGCCGATGAATACGGGCGCAAGATCCAGGATCTGCCCGAGTCCTTGCTGGTGGAGCGTCAGGCCCAGGTGCAGCGGGTGAACGAGTTGCGCATCCAGGGCGCCTCGGCCCGGGATATTTCCCAGGCGGAGCGGGCCCTGCGGGATCTTCCCCGTTCTGCCGATGAAGCCCGGATCAAGTGGGAGCGCTTGCGCCAGGAAAGCCTGCTACGGGCCGAGCCACCCTATCCCCATGCGGAAGCGCATCCGGGGCCTGATACGGCCAGCCGAAGCCGAGCGCGCAACAATTTCCTGGCGCTGGTGTTCGTGTTGATGGTGGGCACCGCCGCCTTGCCCCACATCCTGACCCGCTACTACACCACGCCCACGGTAGCCGAGGCCCGGGCATCCGTGTTCTGGTCTTTGTTCTTCATCTTTTTGCTCTACGTGACGGCACCCGCCTACGCAGTGTTTGCCAAGTGGGAGGTGTACAGCACCCTGATCGGCACCCCCATCTCCACCCTGCCGGCCTGGGTGGCTTCCTGGGGCAAGGTGGGGCTGGTGCGGGTGGAAGATATCAACGGGGATGGCATCCTCCAGTTGGCCGAGCTGAGCATCAACAGCGACGCGATCCTGCTCCTGCTGCCCGAAATCGCCGGTCTGCCCTATGTGGTCTCCGGGCTGGTGGCGGCAGGGGGGCTGGCGGCGGCCTTGTCTACGGCAGATGGCTTGCTGCTCACCATTTCCCATGCCCTGTCCCACGATATTTACTACAAGATGGTCAATCCCCAGGCCTCGACCCAGCGCCGCTTGGTGATCACCAAGTCCCAGCTGCTGGTGGTGGCCGTGGTGGCGGCCTGGATGGCTTCCCTCAGGCCCGACAGCATTTTGTTCATGGTGGGGCTGGCGTTTTCGATTGCTGCATCTGCCTTGTTTCCGGCGCTGGTGCTGGGGATTTTCTGGAAGCGGGCCAACCGCTGGGGGGCGGTGGCAGGCATGCTGGCGGGTCTTGGGTTGACCCTGTTCTACATCGTGCGTACCCATCCCTTCTTCGGCGGCAGCATGGCCGAGGCCTGGTTTGAGATCAGCCCGATTTCCTGTGGCGTGTTCGGGGTTCCGGTTGGATTTGTGGTGATTGTGCTGGTCAGCTGGCTGACGCCCCCGCCGTCGGCGGAAGTCCAGGCCTTGGTGGATGATCTGCGCCTGCCCGACGATACGCATCCGGCGAGGGCAGGGGGGTGAGGCGGGCGAATGGGGCCCGGGTTTGCGAAAGCGCTTGACAGAGTTTTGCGGGTGTCTATAATGGCGGCTTCCTTACGGAGAGGTGGATGAGCGGTTTAAGTCGCACGCCTGGAAAGCGTGTTCAGGGTAATACCCTGACGCGGGTTCGAATCCCGCCCTCTCCGCCAAATACAGAAAAAGCGCCTTTCGGGGCGCTTTTTCATTGGCTTTACGGCCATTTAGCCTCGGTGTCTTGCCAAGCAGCCTGCTTCGTGAGATTATCGAAAGCTTTCCTGCTTGATTTTCGTCTTGCAGGAGCAACGGCAAGTGCGGGAAGCCGCCCGGCTTGTCGGAAACTGGTTTTCACCTTACCCCACCGTTCGCATGACGGAGGGTTTTGATCCAGAAGGAGATCTCATGCGGCATTACGAAATCGTATTCATCGTTCACCCCGATCAAAGCGAGCAAGTGCCCGCGATGATCGAGCGTTACCGCAACCTCGTTACCGCCCAGAACGGCCAGATTCATCGTCTGGAAGACTGGGGCCGTCGTCAGCTGGCTTACCCGATCCAGAAGATCCACAAGGCCCACTACGTGCTGATGAACATCGAGTGCGACCAGCCCACCATCGCTGAACTGGAACATGGCTTCAAGTTCAACGACGCCGTGCTGCGTCATCTGACCATTCGCATGAAGCACGCCGTGACCGCTCCTTCTCCCATGATGAAGGAAGAAAAGGCCCGCTCCCTGACGGCTCCCGCTGGCGATGAAGCCAAGCCGGCCGATCAGCAGCCCGCTGCCTGAGTTGTCGGAAAACATCCGCAATCAGTTAGAGATTGAGGGTGTTCTGAGCGAGTTGGGCGTACTGCGCCACTCACCTGCCGGATTGCCGATACTGAGCTGTGCCCTGGAGCATGGCTCTCGACAAGTGGAAGCTGGTATTCCCCGGGAAGTGAAGCTGGAGTTGCAAGCGGTGGCTTTGGGCGATATGGCCCATCAGCTATCCCGTATTCCCCTCGGATCGCATCTGCGTTTGAGCGGCTTTCTCGCCGCCCGCAGTATGCGTAGCAGAATGCCCGTGTTGCATATCGCTACGATCGAATTTTTGGAAGGAACGAATCATGGCATTCAAGCCCGCAGTTAAGCGTAAGGATGAGCGCGGGGGCCGTGGCCTCTTCAAGCGTCGCAAGTTCTGCCGTTTCAGCGCAGAGAAGATTGAAGAGATCGACTACAAGGATGTGGACATCCTGAAGGACTTCGTCACTGAAAACGCCAAGATCATGCCGGCGCGCATCACCGGCACCAAGTCTGGCTATCAGCGTCAGCTGTCCACCGCGATCAAGCGTGCCCGCTTCCTCGCGCTGCTCCCCTACACCGACCTGCACCAGTGATACGGGAGTAAGAAAACATGCAAATCATTCTGTTGGACAAGGTTGTTAACCTGGGTTCCCTGGGCGATGTGGTCAAGGTCAAGGACGGTTACGCCCGTAACTACCTGATCCCCCAAGGCAAGGCCAAGCGTGCCACCACCGCTAACCTGGCTGAGTTCGAAGCTCGCCGCGCCGAGCTCGAGCGCCTCGCCGCCGAGCAACTGGCTGCTGCCCAGGCTCAAGGTGAAAAGCTGGCTGGCGTGACCGTCGCCATCAG
The DNA here is from genome assembly GCA_021286885.1 of Rhodocyclales bacterium. Taxonomy (GTDB): domain Bacteria; phylum Pseudomonadota; class Gammaproteobacteria; order Burkholderiales; family Rhodocyclaceae; genus Zoogloea. The sequence goes on along the minus strand of JAJTBM010000004.1, from coordinate 1,811 downwards.
CCGCAAGGCTGGTGTGGATGGCCGTCTGTTCGGTTCCGTCACCAACGCCGACATCGCCGAATCCCTGAAGGGCCAAGGCTTCCCCCTTGAGAAGTCCGCTGTGCGCATGCCCACCGGCCCCCTCAAGATGGTTGGTGAAGCCCAGGTTGACGTCGCTCTGCACACCGACGTGGTCATCTCCATCAATGTGGTGGTGACTGGCGACAACTGATCTTCGATCGGTTTGTGCTACATGAAAGGGCTGCTTCGGCAGCCCTTTTTGTTTTTGTTCCGTGTTTTGAAATACGGGGACGGCTGCTAATCTAGCCGGCCTTGTGCTGTTCGTCCTGTGAGCCCGCCATGCGCCAGAATTCCTCCCCCAACGAAGATCCCGCCATGTCCGCCCTGCGGCTGCCCCCTCACTCCATCGAGGCGGAGCAGTCTTTGATTGGCGGCCTGTTGATCGACAACACGGTCTGGGAGCGGGTGGGGGACATCGTCAATGAGGTGGACTTCTACCGGGATGACCATCGCCGTATCTTCCGGCAGATCGCCAAGTTGATCGAAATGGGCAAGCCGGCCGACGTGGTTACGGTGTATGAGTCCCTCGAAAAGAATGGCGAAGCCGAACATGTGGGCGGCCTCGCCTATCTGGCTGAAATCGCCAACAGTACGCCATCTGCCGCAAACGTACGCCGCTATGGCGAAATCATCCGTGAACGTGCAATTCTGCGTAAGCTGGTGTCGGTAGGCGATCAGATCGCTGCCAGCGCCCTGACGCCGTCCGGCAAGGACGCCAAGACCTTGCTGGATGAGGCGGAGGCCAAGGTGTTCGAGATTGCCGAGGCGGGGGCGCGCACCACCAGCGGCTTTGTGCCCATCCAGCCCATTCTGGGGCAAGTGGTGGATCGGATTCAGGAGCTGTACGACCGGGATGCGCCCACTGGGATCACCGGGGTGGCCACCGGCTTGACGGATCTGGACGAAAAAACCTCGGGCCTTCAGCCCTCCGACATGATTGTGCTGGCTGCTCGTCCGGGGATGGGCAAGACTTCCCTGGCCCTCAATATGGCCGAGAACGTGGCGGTCGAGTGCGGTTTGCCGGTGGCAATCTTCTCGATGGAAATGCCGGGCACCCAACTCGCCACCCGTTTCCTTTCGTCAGTGGGGCGGATCGACCAGCACAAGGTGCGGAACGGCAAGCTGACCGATGAAGAGTGGCAGCGCCTGACCTACGCCCTGGGCAAGCTCCATGAGGCGCCCATCTATATCGATGAAACCCCGGGCCTCAATCCCACCGACTTGCGCGCCCGCTGCCGCCGCCTGCACCGCCAGTGTGGCCGCTTGGGCTTGATCGTGATTGACTACCTGCAGCTCATGACATCCCTTAAGGAGAGCGACAACCGGGCTGCGGAGCTTTCGGAGATTTCCCGTTCGGTGAAATCCCTGGCCAAAGAGCTGCACGTTCCCATCATCGCCCTGTCCCAGCTCAACCGTAGTTTGGAGCAGCGCCCCAACAAGCGGCCGGTGATGTCGGACTTGCGGGAATCGGGCGCCATCGAGCAGGACGCGGACATCATCATGTTCATCTACCGGGACGACATCTATAACCCGGATTCCCCCGACAAGGGGACGGCTGAGCTGATCATGGCCAAGCACCGGAACGGTTCCACGGGCACTATCCGCCTGACCTTCCTGGGCGAATTCACCCGTTTTGAAAACTACGTAGGTGCGCCCAGTTACTGAGGGATTACGGTGATGTGAAGGGCGTCGGAAGATTATTTTTCCAAAAGGTGTTGACGCCCTTCGATAGGCGTATATAATGCGCACCT